>CALLVY010000597.1 GCA_938015925.1 uncultured Saprospiraceae bacterium | reverse complement strand
GGAGGCGTTAATCGTAGCATTATCTCACCAAAAGTGACTACTTTTTTCATGGTATAAATTTCTTTTTTATTTTATGAGAAGGCCAAACCTCCGTTTATATCAAAGTTGGCTCCTGTTACAAACGAGCTCTTGTCAGAAGCTAAGTAAACCACTAAATCTGCAACCTCATCCGCTCTACCTTCTCTTCTTACTGGCGTTTTGCCAGCCACGATTGTTCGTATTTCATCTTTTGTAAAATCATCATGAAATTTAGTTGCAATCATTCCCGGGCAAATTGCATTTACTCTTATTCCTTTAGGTCCAAGTTCTTTTGCCATTGCTCTGGTAAAAGTAGTCGTTGATCCTTTAGAAGAAGCATACAAGGAAGATCCACCACCGCCACCATCTCTTGCTGCCAGAGAAGAAAGGTTGATAATAGAGCTGCCTTTACCCATTAAAGGTTCAAAGGCTTGCATGACGAAAACGGTAGACTTGAAATTTACATTCATGACTAAATCATAAAATTCTTCATCTAGTTCTTGTAATGTTTTTCGTGCAAAAAGGCCTCCTGCATTGTTTACTAAAATGTGAACTTTTTTACCAAAAGCTTTGACCGTTTTTGCCTTTAAACTCTTAATACCTTTTAAGCTAGAAACATCCGCTTTGACAGCAATAGCTTTACCTCCAAAAGATTCTATCTCTTTTACAGTTGCTTTAGCTCCAGCTCTAGAACTATTAAAATTCACAACTACTTTTGCGCCTTCTTTGGCTAGTTGAACTGATATTGCTCTACCAATATCTCTACCTCCACCGGTTACGACAGCTACTTTATTTTTAAATTTACTCATTACTCTTTTTTAATTTAATTTTGAAATTATATTCCTAATGCCTGACCACCGCCAACCTGGATCGTCTCAGCCGTTAAGAATGCAGCATCTTTACTCGCTAAGAAAGAAACAACCCCTGCAACATCTTCTGGTTCTCCCAATCTACCTAGCATAATATTATTCGCCCAAGAAGCAAAAACTTCTGGTTTGGTTGATTTAATTTGTGCGTGAAATGGGGTGTCAATTGTACCAGGAGATACGGCATTTACTCTAATCCCATATTCCGCCAAATCTTTTGCTAATGCTCTCGTAATGGTTTGCACTCCAGCCTTAGAAGTTCCATAAATTCCAGCTCCAGGTCCTCCAGCATTCCATGCTGCATTTGAAGTATAATTAATGATCGTAGGATTGTCTCCTTTTTTAAGAAAAGGGATGGCCGCTCTTGAAGCGAAGAATACAGAATCCAAATTTAGTGCCATTACAAATCTGTAAAATTCTGTGGTCATTTCTTCAAATCGGGATCTTCCTCCTAAGCCACCGGCATTATTTACAAGCACATCAATTTTTCCATATTTTTCTCCGATTTTTGTGATGTTCTCTGTTACCGCATCTTCTTTGGTAACATCAAATCCACAATATTCTGCCTTGATCCCTTCTGCTACAAGTTCTTCTACTCTTTTAGGGCCACTTTCATCGTCAATACCGTTTAAGACTACCGTAAATCCATCTTTACCTAGTCTTTTGGCAACTGCAAAACCAATTCCACCAGTTGCGCCTGTTACAATAGCTACTTTTCCTGCAAATTCCATAATTGATTATTTTTAATTAGTTAGTTTAATGATTAAGCGTTAGGTTAGTTTACCCAACTTTTGGTTGCAATGGTTCAATTTTCGGGCACAACAACCAGATACTGGCGAGTGCAATCAAAGCCATAGCCGCACCGATTACAAAAGCCGGTGTGTAGTTTCCTCCTGAAGTAAGCCAAGGCACTAAATAAATTAGTCCTGCGGCAGTCAACTTAGCGGCCATCCCGGCAATTCCTGATAAAGTTCCAACTGTTTTTCCACCAAAAAAGTCACTCGGTAATGTCTGTACATTTCCGATGGCTGTTTGAAAACCGAATAAAATTACGGCCATTATAAGTACCGCTGTTGTTGGTCCACCTGGGTTTGCCATTGCCAATAAACTAGGCAACATAATTAAGCATCCAAGTGTAATCACCATCTTTCTTGTTTTATCTACGGTCCAACCTGCCGTCAAACGATTCTGGGCTAATAGTCCACCAAACCAGGCTCCAAGCATTGCACCTACATAAGGTACCCATCCATAGATCCCTATCGTTTTTACATCCATTCCATAAACTTCATTTAGGTAAAGTGGAATCCATACTACGAATAGCCACCAAATAGGATCAATGGCTGCAGATGCGATAATAACTCCCCAACTTTGTTTATGCGATAGTAACTTTGCGGTAGAAGGATTATACCCTTCATCGGGTGTACCATCTTCATCTATATCTTGGTTTTCCTGACCACTTAGGATGTACTCTCGTTCTCCTTCGGTCAACCATGGGTGAGATGCTGGTGGAGATTTCATTAAGATCATCCAAGGAATCAACCATAATAATCCCACTACCCCAACCAGGATAAAGATCATTTTCCAACTGAAGTAAACCGTCAAAAATGCGATGAGCGGAATAGCGATGATTCCTCCAATCGCAGCCCCTGAATTAAAAAGACCTTGAGCAAATGCTCGTTCTTTAGTAGGAAACCACTCTGCATTTGCTTTAGCTGCTCCAGGCCAATTCCCTGCTTCTGCCACCCCAAGAATAGCTCGAAAAAATCCAAAGCTTAATACTCCCTGAGCAAAAGCGTGCAGTGCCGTTGCGATTGACCAAACGCTAATAGACAGCGCAAAACCAAGTCGCGTTCCTACCCAATCCAAAATTTTCCCAAAGATCGCTTGACCAAAGGCGTAAGAGAACATGAAAATTACGGAGATGGTCGCAAAGTATCCTTTACGCTCATCATTTGAACTATCGGGAAATAAATCCGCCGCAATATCCGGCCAAAGTACACCAATCGATTGACGATCAATATAATTGATAACTGTAGCAAGAGCAATCAAGGCGATAACCCACCAACGTAATCCTTTAAATTTCATTTTAAGATGGTTGACGGCAAACAATTAACAATGGACGAAATGCCCAAGGGTTCAACTGTTTAACCGAATATTTTATAAAAAATCTTCGCGCGCAGGGCTGAAAACATCAATCAATCGCCCTGGTTTTAAACAGGTGCAACCATGCATGACCATAGTCGGAATATAATAAGAGTCTCCCCCTTTGATAATTCGTATATCATCACCGATCGTCATTTCAAATTCGCCGCTTTCGACGTAAGTGACTTGCGAATGAGGATGATTGTGCAATTGGCCAACACCGCCTTCTTTGAAGTCTGCCACGACGAGCATGATTTTCGAATCGTAGCCATGGATTTGCCGACGCAATAATGGATCAACTTGTTCCCATTCTTGATCCTGTTGCAAAAAATATTCTTTTGTAGGTTTAATCTCTGACATATTTAATTTAATTTTTATTTTAAAATTCTGAGCTACATTTAAAAACACCTTGCCACTTCAATTTTTCTGCTCCAACTTCCACTTGGTGTTTTGCTTTTTCGGAAGCATCTTGATTCGAGATAGCCAAGGTCCAATGCTTGCCTGATTTATTGGAAAAACGAACAACCGTATAAGCTTTAGAATCATGGATCACTTCTATCTTTTCCATTCCAGAAAAAGGGCTCAAAGGAATTTCTGAAACCGGATTGTAGCGCCCGTGAGATTCTATAATCGAAGCGAAGACGGTTGACTTGGTATTCTTTCTTCGATGAATAAAAACAGGATCATGGCGCAGATTAAAATTCGGATCATTTGCACCGGGTCGAGCAAAGATAACTTCATCTCCCGAGCTAATTCCAAATGTCCCCGTATAAAATTTGCTACTGCCAAACCAAGTAATCTTTGCAGTCCCAGCCTCCGGCTTTCCGGCTGCTTCTTTCCACAAGTGTTGATAACCATGTGCAGAACCCAGTGTTTCTAAACTTTCCATTTCTGCTTGAAATTCAAAATTTGCAGACAGCAAGTGGCCCATAAACCAAACGGGCAAATCATATTGGTTTTCCGTTTCCGAATCTACTCTAAAAATATCAATTACCAAAGGATTTCTAAAAGCTTCCTCTTTTAGCAAAACAATCGTTCGATGCAATTCTTTGCCAGGATAAGCATGTCTTTCTTTGGAACTAAGAGCTTGGACATTCGGATTGGTACAATCGAAGAAATATTGTTCCGGATGGGCTTTTTCTGCTGCTTTTACTTTTCCTTCGTAGTGTGATGTTTCATTTATGGTGAGGGTATTATGTGCAATCGTTTGTTTAGCATAAGAATGATTTTCGGGGAGATAACGGCCGCCGCCTTTTTGATCAATGTTTACCCAACGGGCAGCACCATAATCCTGAACGACTTCTCCTTCTTCATCATAAATAGAGTAGGACAATTTATCAAAATGTCCATGCCCCATTCCATGTGCTGCGTATTTTGAAACAATGCAAATTTCTTGTCCCTCGTCATTATCTGCGCGTAAAATTCCGAGTCCTCCTTTCTTTCCATCGGCTCCATCCCGGTAAGCAATGGACTTATGGAAGAATGGTTTTGCTAAACCTTTCTCATAGTCAGAGGCCGTTTTAAAACCCGTTTCATCCAACAAAACTTTTCCTTGTAATTCTGCGATCGACAATAGCATTGGGTCATTACCAAAATCATGGTAAGCAATATCTACTGCTGCGACGACTTCCCGTGCCAACCAAGACATTCCTTTTTGAGCATCATTGATTGGAAAGAATCGTCCTTGAGCATCTGTTTCGTATAAGAGCGAATAAACGGCCTTTTTTAATATCCCATCCCGATAATCATAGATCTTCATTTCCGGGCGATTATTTGCGAGCGCTTTGGCAAAAAGTAAAAAGGGAGTCATGGCATAGCGCAGGTAGTAAGGCCCTTCTGTAAAATGACCATCCGGAGAAAAAGAAAAATCCATCTGTGCTAAAAAACCTGCTTGGCGAATGCCTTCCACTTTGATAAAGCCACCATCATTATCGAGCATCTTACTATTTAGGCCATCGTCTTTCAGACCGTATAAGGCTCTTTCCAGCAAAGCCTCATCTTTCATCACCAAAGCAATCATTCCAACGGCGGCATTGGCCCAAGTCGAGTGATTGTGAATGCGATTAAAAAATTTCGGATTGTCTACAGAGATCCAATCGGCCAAGGGTCTAAACAAATCATCTTCCACTTTCTTGCGTTCTTCCTTAGAGAATTGATCATAAACACAATCATAAGCTTGACTGACATAAACCAGCCAGTTGGCATCATTTAGACATTGCCAAAAAATCTTGCCCGTTGCATAGGACCGATCGGTTGGATGTTTGGGCAATGTTGGAAACATTTTGGCGTAGGCCAATAAATTTCCCTTAATGTATTTTGCATATTTTTCTTCGCCGGTAATTTGAAATAAGTTACCTGCTTTTTGTAAAATAAAGAAGTTGCGTTTATGGCGTTCATGGGTATATCCTCCAGCCATGTCTTTTGGAATTGGAACTTGTATTCCGAGTTCAATTTCCGCATCGACTTCTTTTATAATATTTTCTAAAACTCGATCAAAGGTGGGAACGGTTCCTAGTCCTTTCTGAATCACTTCTACTCCATTCTTTGTTAGAATTAGATTGGGATGTGTTGGAGCAAAAGTCGAAATAGGCTCCCTTTTCGCAAGAACTATTTTATCACCGGATTGTGCATTTGCTGCAACATTAAATTCATCGGTGTTGTGAAGGATTCCTTTTACAGGAGCATTACAAGCGATGATAGAACAAACAAAAAATAAAGTTGGTAAAAGCAAAAAGAGTACTTGAGAAAACTTTCTTAGTAGTCTGGTTTTGGCCTTATTCTTTAATTCGTTTTTATTATCGGTCATTATTTTCTTTAATTCTTTGACTTTCCCAGATTGGTTTTTCGTTTCTATTGTACTTTTATGGAGCGATACCTTTTAATGGCTCACTTCTAAATCATAATATTTCACCTTTGCAAAAGCATCCGGTTGTTTTGTCTGCAGGTAATTTCCCGCTTTAAAATAATTTTCAAAGACACTCCATTTTTCTAGATGTACACTTTCGTAGACTTTGGATTCCTCTTCATTTAGGATGACTTCCAATTTGCCCTCGGAGGCAATGACTTCGAGGGTAAATTTATTTCGGTCGACCTTTTTACTAAAAAAAAATGCTTCATCATCTGTCCAGGCATCTGTGTGGAGAATTTCTTTTGGAGAGGCATTACTATTTTTAAGTTCTTTTGTTTTGACTTTAATCCTTCCATTCTCCCAATAGATTTTCAACATGGGTGGAGCATTATTGTCATTCGCTCCGATTAAGTCGCGCTGTTCATCGCTCAACCTGCCATGAATTTGCATGATGATGGTGCGGTGTGGATCGCCATTGGAATCACTGGAAATCTTATCCAGCTTTAAAGTTCCTTTCATGCGACCGCCCTGTGGGAAAGTCCAATTGGCAGTATTGCTACCAGGCACCATTTGCTCTCTAAGCTCTGTTCTGGAGTACGAAGAATTAGCAGTAGACGCATTAGGGTAGGTATAAAACACCAATGAAGCATCTGTAGAATCATTGTACATAAAAGGCATCAAAGTAGCATTCGAGGCATACTCTAAAATCGCGGGATTAATTATTTCAGTTGGATTTCCAATTGGCAAAGTGACTTTCCAATTATTGAGGTCTATTTTAGGAAGAAAAAAATCGACACCTTCTACAAGGTTATTATTTTCTTCTTGCTTCATTTCTGTTTCTGTTTCATGTGGCATTTTATTTTCGCCACAGCTGATCAACAAAACCAAAAAGAAAGCCAACTGAAATATTTTAATCATATCATTTGATCCCCGGTAAGAGAGTGGCCTGGACTAAAATAATTTTAGTCCAGGCACTCTAGTACTGTGTAATAAATAATTTTGCATTTTGAAAGTGCCTTTTGAAGTAATACTGCGTTATTCATCAGTCATTTAGCTACGGCTAGCAGCCCGTCCGCTTCGCGGTTCAGGAACATACGTTCCTTCATCGTCTTCATGCCTTGTCTT
>CALLVY010000596.1 GCA_938015925.1 uncultured Saprospiraceae bacterium | reverse complement strand
ACTGGATATATCGATGAATCTAAAATTGCTGTCTTGCGCTTAGACCCAGAAGGAAATACCCTCTGGGTAAGAGAAACTTTCGATGCTACTGCTGGTGGCCAAGGGCATGCCATTATAGAGTCCAACGATGGAAGCATCTATCTAGTAGGTTCTTGTAATGCCTGTGGTTTTGGAGAAGCGGATCTCTTCATCGTCAAATTGAATCAATTTGGAGAAACTCAATGGACGAAAGCTTACGGTGGTCCTCAAACAGATGAAGGATGGGATATCATCGAAGCGAATGATGGTACACTAGCCGTTGCCGGCTCTTATCAGAATGGTGCTTTTTCAGATGTTTATTTTCTAAAAATAGACCCAACAGATGGTACTACTCTGATCGACAAAAAATATAATGGAATCAACAACCGGGACGATCAAGGATTTGCAATTGCACAATCCAGTGATGATCAAAATTTTGTAATCACGGGATCTACGGATTTCGCGTCTAACGAAACCTACACTTTCCTCCTAAAAGTATCTGCTGTAAACGGAGATACTATTTGGACCAAGACTTTTGACAATGGCACTGATAATGCAGGAATGGACATCGTCGAATCCATCAATGTCATGACAGGCTTACCAGATGGTTATGCCATCACTGGAAGCTTTAACAATAACGATATATTCTTCCTAAAAACCGATTTAAATGGCCTCGAGCTCAACTCCACTAACTATGGAGATGCTGGAGCAGATCAGGGAAATGCTATCATTCAAACAACAGAAGGCGGGTACCTCATTGCAGGAACCGACGAGTTGAGTGGATTGAAAGCATTTCCTACCCTGATCAAAATTGATAGTGAAGGATTTAAGACCTGGGCAGAGACCTATGGAAATAGTACTGGCTTCAATTTTATTGCAGCTTCTGCCAGAGGCCTTACGGCCAATGAAGAAAATGGATATACCATTGTCGGTTTCCGCTCTGATGGAATTGTTACACTCAACAAAGCCAATGCTTTTGCAATCAAAGTAGATACCTCAGGCAAACTATACACCAATATTTTACAAGGACGCGTTTTCTTCGATTTCGATGATGACTGTGAAATGGACTTGAATGAGTTTGGATTTGAAAACTGGAACATCGTAGCAAAAGGTAATGACCAAACTTTTTACCAAACTTCTGATTTTGAAGGTAACTTCAGCATCCCTGTTGCGGATGGAGATTATGAAGTTTCCATGGTTCCACCTAGCGAATATTGGAGTGCTTGTACAAACGCAATTAACGTTAGTCTAAACAATCCTTACGACTCTACGACTCTTAACTTCCCTGTTCAAGTAAATCAACTATGTAGCTATCTCGAAGTAGATGCCTCGGCGCCCTACCTTAGCCCTTGTAACAGTACTGATTATTACATCAGCTATTGCAACAAGGGTACGGATTCTGCTCAAGATGCTTATATCATAATCGACCTCGACCCTAATCTAACCCTTACCGGTTCTACACAAAATTTCACCTCCCTTGGTGACAATAGCTATCGCTTCGAACTTGGCAATATTGCAATCTCAGCCTCTGACAGTTTTAGAGTATCTGTTTTTGTTGATTGTGCCTCAATAGAAGGACAAACCCATTGCTTTGAAGCACACATTCACCCGGACACCCTATGCACTCCGGTAGGTAATTGGGACGGATCAAGTCTGGCACTAGAAGCTGCTTGCAATGGAAATCAAGTAGACTTGAGAGTCAGAAATATTGGGGCAGGAGATATGACCAATCTTCAAGGATATGTCATCATTGAAGATGACGTTATGCTTCGTCCTCCTGGTCCTTTGCAAATAAAAACAGGAAAGGACTCCATATTCTCCTTTCCTGCCAATGGCTCGACTTATAGAATTATCATGGAACAAGCGGAAGGACATCCGGGAAGAAGTATGCCTACCGCAGCAATTGAAGGTTGTGTAGATGGAGGTGGTAGTTTTAGCACTGGATTTTACACCATGTTTGCAGAGAATGACGCAAACAATTTTCTGGTAAAAGATTGCCAGGAAAGTTTCCCAAGTACAGAAACACCAAGTCATTCGAAGAGAGGCTTTCCCAAAGGCTATGGTGAGGATAAACTCATCACTCCAGAAACAGAATTAAAGTATGTTCTCACTTTTGAGAACAACGGACTAGACACGGCAATCAGGATGGTGATTCGGGATACCTTATCGACCTTTTTGGATCCCACTTCGGTGCGACCAGGGGCGAGCAGCCATGACTTCACTTATGAAGTCACGGGTGAAGGTATCCTGAAATTCACCTTTGAAGATATTCATTTATTACCAAACGGCGGCACCAATTCTAGTGGCTTTGTGAAGTATTCGATTTCCCAAAAACCGAACAACCCAGCCGGAGCCTTGATCAAAAATGGTGCTGCTATTTTTTACGACTACGGCCATCCCAACTACACGGAAAATACCTGCCACAAAATCGAAGATTTTGTGCGGGTATCAACCAACGAAATTTTCCACCCTGCGGTTCAGGGAGTTAAAGTATATCCAAATCCATTTGTAGAAACAGCAACCGTAGAGATTGTAGGAACCGAACATTTTGGAGCTATTAAGTTTGTGGTATTTGATACCAATGGAAAGATGGTTTATCGCCAGGAGGCAGACGGACCAATATTTACCATCAGCCGGAACGATTTGCCGGCAGGCTTTTACTTTTATCAATTAGAAGCCAATGCACAGTTGATCAGCAGCGGAAAAGTTGTAATTCAATAGTGCCCATAACTTGTCATCATCATTTTTGTTATAGTATTTTTTATTACCAAAACCTGTTTTAATAACGCCGATTTAAGCCGCGGCAATTCATGAGATTAAACTTTGAGCCGGATTACCCTTCATGAGGGGGTAATCCGGTTTTTTTTTGACGCACATGTATTCATATCTTTTCTGTTTTACCAATAAAAAAATACCCTGAACCAGGATCGGTTCAGATAGAGAGTATTAGAGTTTGTCAAAAGAGAATTTTAAAAAACGATCCTTTGGCACTTCGTAGATATAAGGGAAGTAGGAAAACTAAACCATCGAAGTCTCCACCACTTTCCCTCCTTTCAGCTGCATGACTTTACCAGTCTTCCTGGCCAATTCCATATCATGCGTAACGAGTACCAAAGTAGTTCCTGCTTCTTTATTGAGTTCAAAGAGCAAGTCCTCTATTTTTTGTCCGGTATCATCATCGAGATTTCCAGTGGGTTCATCAGCAAAAAGGATGAGCGGGCGATTGGAGAAAGCACGAGCGATACAAACGCGTTGTTGCTCTCCTCCCGAAAGTTGCGTCGGATAGTGGTGGTGGCGGTCGGCCAGGCCTACGCGGTCTAATAATTCCAAAGAACGTTTTGCCGCATTTTTATCACCGCGCAGTTCTAGGGGAACCATCACATTTTCTAAAGCGGTCAAAGTTGGAATGAGTTGGAAATTTTGAAAGACAAAACCAACGTATTTATTGCGAACGCTGGCGCGTTCATCTTCGCTGAGTTCGTCTAGTTTTACGCCATTTAAAATCACATTTCCTGTACTCGCTCGATCCAAGCCAGCACAAAGTCCAAGCAAGGTTGTTTTTCCACTTCCGGAAGGGCCAACGATAGAAAAGGTATCACCGGCATCTAAAGAAAAGCTGACATTATCTAAAACCGTCAATTGGCCTTGGCCGCTGTTATAAGTTTTGGAAAGATTTTTAATTTCGAGCATGTCGTGGATTAGTTAGTGGTCATAAAAGCAAAACGTGTCGGACATTTTTTTAAAAAATGCTCGACACGTTGTTTAGTGTTCATTAAAACACGATAAACGATAAATTGTTTTATCCAGCGATTAAAACTCTGCGTTCCCTGGCGTACGAGGAAATGGAATCACATCGCGGATATTGCTCATACCCGTAATAAAAAGCACCATTCTTTCGAAGCCCATACCAAAACCACTATGTGGTGCGCCTCCAAATTTACGCAGGTCCAAATACCACCAGAGTTCTTCTTCTGGAATCCCCATTTCATTGACTCGTGCCAATAAATTTTCATGGCGTTCTTCTCTTTGTGCTCCTCCAATCACTTCTCCAATTCCAGGGAAGAGAACGTCCATTGCGGCTACTGTTTTCCCATCCTCATTTTGACGCATGTAGAAGGCTTTAAAATCTTTTGGATAGTCTCTTACGATTACTGGTTTTTTAAATTTCTTTTCTACCAACCAACGTTCGTGCTCCGCTTGTAAATCTTTTCCCCACTCAACTTCATATTTAAAACGACCTTTTTTATAAGGCTTAGAACTTCTCAAAAGATTAATGGCTTCCGTATAAGTGATTCTTTCAAAATCATTTTCTAAAACAAACTTAAGCGTGTCGATCAATCCCATTGGACGGCGATCTTCGGCTTTCATTTGCTTCTCCGAATTCTGGATGCGCTTATCGAGGAATTCCAAATCTTCTGCATAATTATCGAGACAATAGCGGATCAAGTATTTGGAGAAATCCTCTGCCAAATCCATGTTGTCAAAAATATCATTGAAAGCCACTTCGGGTTCGATCATCCAAAACTCAGCGAGGTGTCTCGAAGTATTGGAGTTTTCTGCCCGAAAGGTAGGACCAAAAGTATAAACCTTCCCTAACGCTAAAGCCGCAATTTCTCCTTGCAACTGGCCAGAAACGGTTAGATTGGTCGCCTTTCCAAAAAAGTCTTGTTTGTAATCCACATTTCCTTCTTCGTCCTTAGGTGCATTGTTGGCTTCGAGAGTTGTTACCTGAAACATTTCCCCTGCTCCTTCGGCATCACTTCCGGTGATAATCGGGCTGTGCAAATAATAATAACCGCGATCATGGTAATACTGATGAACCGCGAAAGAGATCGCATGGCGAAGACGAAAGACAGAACTAAAGGTATTGGTTCGCATACGAAAATGAGCATGCTCCCGCAAAAACTCCATCGACTGTGCTTTGGCTTGTAGTGGATATTTTTCGAGATCGGTTTCGCCGAGCACTTCGATTTCTTCTGCTACGATTTCTACCGCTTGTCCTTTCCCCTCTGATTCTACCAATTGCCCTTTTATTGCCAGACAGGCATGAAAACCTACTTTGCGTAAAAGATCTTCCGGTTGTTTTTCAAAATCAACAACTACTTGAATATTATTAAATCCAGAACCATCATTGAGTGCAATAAAACGATTAGAGCGAAATGCTCTTACCCACCCTTTTACATAAACAGCTTCCCCTATCGGAGGATTCTTTAATAGCTCTTTGATTTCGATTCTTTTGGACATATCGGTTGTTTTTATAAAAATAGGGGCCTTTTTACGCGGCTCCTTATTGAATAGTAATAACTCTAAATAATGGGTTAAACGTTCCCTATTTTTTAGAAGTTGCGAAATTACAGATAATGCGAATGAATTTCAAGGGGAAGGGCTAATAATCTTGGGAGGCAAAAAGAAGGATTTCGCTTACTGTCATGGGGCTATCCCTAGCTTTATTAGGCAAGAAATCGGCTTTTTAGTTCAGGAGTGGGAATCATACATTGGTCTTTTTCTCCAAACCAACGGTATCTATTCTTGGCAATAAAGTCATAAATGCGATCGCGAATAAAAAGAGGAAGGATACGAAAGATGCCCAGGACAGGCCAAAGGCCGCCAAATTTAGAGGCCATTCTCAGTGCAACTTCTGAGCGAACATAAGCTTTACCATTTTCCACCAGAACCACCGTATCCATATCTTTGGTAGAAATATTATGGGCTTTGAGTAAGTCTTGAGCAGTAGCCGATTGGAGCGCAGCAAAACGAAAATGTCCTTCGGGGTCCCGATTGATCACAAATTGTACGAATCCGTTGCAGAGATTGCAAACGCCATCGAAAAGGAGAATGGGATGATCGGTAGTGAGGTTAGCCATAATAATAAAACAGCTTAGCTTCTAAGAAAGTTTTTTTTATCGATGATAATTAGACTTGATTCTACACTTAATAGGTTTGACAAAATCTATTCAAACAAACCTCGATACAATTCTTCGATCTTGCCAATCGTCACGATGCGAATTCCAAAGCGCTCAGGATCCAGTCCTTTTATATTGTACTTAGAAATAAATATTCTTTTGAATCCTAATCGATCTGCTTCTTGGATGCGTTGTTCGATTCTATTGACCGAACGAATTTCTCCAGACAAACCGACCTCCCCTGCAAAGCAAACATCTGCAGGAACAGATACATCTTGCAAAGAAGAAATCAAAGCACTGACAATCGCCAAATCTATCGCTGGATCATCTACACGAATTCCTCCTGCGAGGTTTAAAAAAACATCATTCTGTCCAAATGGGAAACCCACTCTTTTTTCCAAAACCGCCAAAAGCATACTTAGTCTCCGGAGATCAAATCCGGTGGCACTTCTTTGAGGGTTTCCATATACCGCAGTACTCACCAATGCTTGTGTTTCGATGAGCATCGGACGCATGCCTTCCATGGTCGCAGCGATGGCACTTCCACTGAGGTCCTCATCTTTTTGGGACAATAATAATTCGGAAGGATTGGATACTTCTCGAAGTCCATTCGCTTGCATTTCATAAATCCCCATTTCGTCGGTAGAACCAAAACGATTTTTGATGGTTCTGAGAATTCGATAAGTATAATTTCGATCTCCTTCAAACTGCAAGACCGTATCGACAATGTGTTCCAACAATTTTGGCCCTGCCAAAGAACCTTCTTTGGTGATGTGCCCGATGATAAAAACCGGGATTCCGGTTTCCTTCGCGAAGCGTTGTAATTCTCCTGCGCATTCGCGCACTTGCGAAACACTTCCAGGAGTAGATTCAATATGCGGAGACGAAAGCGTTTGGATAGAATCGATGACGAGCAATTCGGGTTTTAGCTTTTGCGCTTCGGTCAGAATTTTACTGACATTGGTTTGGGTAAAAATATAACAGTTCTCACGAGCGATGCCGATACGGTCTGCGCGCATTTTTATTTGCTCTTCACTTTCTTCCCCCGACACATATAATACTTTCACTGGAAGTTCCAAGGCAATCTGAAGCATCAGCGTAGATTTTCCAATTCCCGGTTGTCCTCCGATCAATACAATTGATCCAGGCACGATGCCTCCTCCCAAAACTCGATTGAGTTCTCCATTAGGTGTAACCAAACGGTGGGTCGTTCCTGCTTTAATATCCGGCAATGGTACCGGAACGGTGAGCGCCGTTCCATTGGAGACACTTCTCCAGGCTTTCTTTTTCTCTTCTTGTTGGGTTTCCTTCATCAGAATTTCTTCCTGATAAGTATTCCATTCATCACAAGCAGTACATTTTCCAACCCATTTGGGAGAGGTAGCTCCGCAGCTAGTACAAACAAATATCTTTCTTACTTTGGCCAAGGTGTCGTTTATTTTAATTAGAGACTATATATAATTGCTTTTCAACAATTTCGATATAAAAATGGTTTTTGGATGAAATCGAGCTAAGCGTAGGTTTAAACTTAATACTTCGAACAAAACCAACTTTAAATAGGCTCTAAAGGTAAGCAAGTGCTTGGACAACAAAAAAATAAACTAGAGAAGTAGAATAGCGGGACAAATTCTTTCTATCCAAATAAAGCTAATTCAGAGAAAATTCGCTGTTTTTTAAAAGAGGGACAAAAAAAGTATTTCTTTAACAAAATCTTAACATTTAAAACCTCCATTCTCTGTTTTACATACCATCATTTTAATTTTTCAGTTTTCAAAAACAGAATTCACAAAATAATATTTGGCCATTTGGCCCTTTTATAATATTCCAAGCTTTTATTTAAAAAGAACGGTAAAATCATATTTCAATACCGCTAAATAGATGGTTTAGTACAGAAATACTAAAAATGAGCACGATTTGTTACCAAGATGTTAACTTAAATCGTATTTTTATAGCCCTCAATCTATACAGGGAGGTTTTTCAGCACCATTTTTTTAAAAAAAACCTCTATTTTGTGACCTGGCAAATGCATCGCCGTCATAATGTCGGAAATTGGGAAGAAAGGTTTTAAAGAAAACCTAAGCGAGAAAAGCAGTAAAAGATGAGAAGAAGATGGAATCAGAAAAACTGTTTTATTAAATATCGCAACTATTTCCGAATCGGCTCCTTAATTGTTGAGCCCACTAACATGTAGATTGTTTTCATTTGGTTTTTTGGGGTTATACAGGGTGCTACGCAAGCAATTGCGTTTGTGCCCTGTTTTTTTTTTGCCCTTTTTTTATAGCAAAGATGGACAGGAGGTTTAGAGTTTAGAGGAAAGAAAGGCCCAATTTAGCGATCTGCGCATCTTACGCATCGTGTACTTTCGGGCATATACATCAATCGAGCCGGTGGAATTGGCCTTTTACAAAGGCTACAATCGCCAAAGTTTTCCTTATCAATTCGACTAAGTGCCACCTTTAGGCTTTCTCGCTTTCGCTTAGTCGAACGCAAAGCAGCTTCTGCCACACTTTTATTATTGATCGCATCCATTCTACTTACTCTTCCTATAGAATTTTCGGGTCCAATAGGTTTTGTCAACTCCTCTAATTCCGCCACTTTTAGGATGGTATCCTCCAAAGCTGCTTCAATTTTTTCTTTTAAAATTTCTTTTTCTTTGCTATTCATATTTGACATTGATTTGCGGGATGCCTAAATTAAGAATAATTTAGCGCTTGTTCTTCCTTGTACAAGGAGGTGTACATCATACCTGGCTCTGAATTACCAACTTTTCCCCTCATAGATTAATTATCTTTCATATTTTCAATAATCAGACCGTATCTTTTCTACATACGGGGATTATGCTTTTAACCGAAACATTGAAAAAAACAGTACTTTGAATCAGTTCAACTGGACTTATCTTGCAGATAATGGAGCTAACCATCAAGTCGTCTTGATGCATGGTGCTACCAGTGGACACCTTCTTGTTTATTGCAATACATCCATTATACTGATTGATTTTGGTGTTTTAGAGACTTCTTCTTATTCCTTTTTTATTGAAGAAGAATTGTGTGAACTCCGCATAGAACGCCAAGGAGATGAGTTTAGTTATGGCTTTGATGTCGACCGGGAAGCGGATACGCCACTCAATAAGGCTAGAAAAGAAAAGGAAAAAAAGCATTTGTACCAAAGCCTTTTCTTTATGGGAGGATTAATGCTGCTGGTTAGCCTTGTCATTGTAGCCCTTACCGTCTATCATAAAACTCAAGATCAATCAAAATTACTGGATCAATTACTGACCTCAGGCCAGGAAACGAGTGCTCGGATCATATTGGCTACAGATAGCAATGAAGAGGCCATTAAATCCTTCTTCTTTGCCAATGGGACAAGTTATTCTGCAACTACGGGACTTACAGAGATCCCACAAACAGGTCCAATCCTTCTGGAAAATGGTATGCCCTTGGAAAATGGTGATGAATTTTTAGTTCGTTATTTGCCAGAAGCTCCTCAACGCAATCGCATCGACTTCAATTCTCCGACCGCAAAAACGCTCGAAAAGTACCAAAATAGAGCGATCTATCAATATTCATTAAAAAACCCTGACCTTGGTCCCGAGCGAGTAAAATGCTTGGTTGAAACGGCCTTTTCTCTAAGAAACATCGAAGCTTATGCTCTTTTCTACTTCTCCACCACTACTCCTGCGCTAAATACGGATCACAATATTGATGTCTTCAACCGCCTTTATCGTGACTTGCCTTTTCAGAAGGCTATAGCTGAAAAATGCCAAAATCTTTAGGTTTTTAGACATTATTCCCTGTCACAAACCCCACGCAAGTGAACAATTTATCACTTAATTGAAATTATTTAAGGTCAAAATCTGTGACAAAAATTTTATCCATCTTTTTGCCCCTTTTACCAAATTATTTTCTTTGAGCCCTCTTAGCGAAAGAAATTTTGAATATTGATTTCCAATAAACAGTCGCAATTGCTTAGCAATCGAAAAACTTACAGCCCTTTAATCGAATAAATAAGCAAGCTGTGAGCCGAAGAATTCCTCTCCTTTTGACAATTTAACTTTATCGAAATATACTAAGCCAAGACCTTCCTGTTTTTACCTTTATTCCTTACCTTTGTAGGCCTTAAAATCAGAAGCTCTGATTAAGCATCAGTCCCTGTTTTTCTTAGTGTTTGTTTGATAAGCTACCGCGATAGGAATAATCTTTATTCCTTCCTTAGCAAAACAACATTTTTTATTCACCAAGAAGTCGTTTCTATTGGAACGACTTAAGAGTAAGTTTAAATTTTAAACCTGTTCTAAAAAAATTGACTGCCAGTGGAATATTTGGCCCAACATATTGAGAGTTTGATTTTTACCTGCGAGCACCCTATTTCTTTTAAAGAGATAAAGGCTGCCTTGGAGGAAATTTTCGAAGCACAAATAAAAGACGAAGACATTACCGATACTTTGGATACCTTGATGGAAAACTATTCTTCGGATCAGTCTTCTTTTGAGATTGTAAAGATTGCCGGAGGTTATCAATTCCTCACTAAGGGAGCTTTTCATGCAACGGTAGGTACCTACCTCAAGCAAACCATTAAGAAAAGACTTTCCACTGCGGCCCTGGAAACCTTGGCCATCGTTGCCTACAAGCAACCGGTAACCAAAGGGGATATTGAAAATATCCGTGGTGTCAACTGTGATTATGCCGTCCAAAAGCTACTGGAAAAAGAATTGGTTACGATCATTGGTCGCAAAGAAGCTCCAGGTCGCCCCTTGCTTTATGGAGCCAGTCAAAAATTCTTAGATTATTTTGGTATTGAGGATTTAAAAGATCTTCCTAAACTAAAAGAATTCCAAAATCCAGATAACAGTATTGGAGAAGCCGCACCAATTGAAGAAGAGGTAGAAGGATACGATGGCATCAATAGAAGAGAAGATGATGTAGTAGATATTGCGATTGCAATTGCAGACATTTATGAGCCTCTCCCACCAAGAGAAGAAGATGATCCAGAAGAAGGAGGAAGCGATAATGATAATGGAGATGGTACACCAATTGCAGATCCTAATGCCTCTTTAGAAGAAGATACCTTCCCACCAAGAGAAGATGATATAACAGATATCGCTATCGCCGTTGCAGACATCTATGCTCCTCTGCCTCCACAAGAAGAAGACGATTCCATACAAGAAGATAATGGAGAAGGTATGCCAATTGCAGATCCTAACGCTTCTCTACTAGAAGAAGGGGCCTCTACGGAAACGGTATCCGCTGATACTTTCCAGGAAGAAGCCACTGAAGACGAAGCTCCAATAACAGCAGAGCAGCCGGAAGAGATCATCTCAGATGCAGTCGGACAAGAAGAAAATACACCAGAAGCTATAGCTGAATTTGTAGAAAAAACTACTGGAGAATTTGCTGGACAAACTCCTGAGGAAATCATTCAAGAGAATGAGCTAGTGGTAAATTCAGAAAACCTTATTGATCCAGAAGATGTTACAGAAGAAAAGATTTCTTCTGTAGAAGAAGATTAATAAAGTCAAAATATATGAATCCTTCAGATCAACCTCTAGTCAATCGCGTCGCCAATAGCGGCCTAATCACCTTGAACCTCGAAGAGTTTTTCCCTTCT
This sequence comes from uncultured Saprospiraceae bacterium, assembly GCA_938015925.1. GTDB lineage: Bacteria > Bacteroidota > Bacteroidia > Chitinophagales > Saprospiraceae > CALLVY01. The sequence continues at coordinate 9,175 of CALLVY010000596.1, read as the reverse complement.
GAGGAACTGGCTCTTTTTGATCTTAAGGATTATCTTTTCATGGAATTAATTCTAAAAGAAAAGGATTTTCGCACGGCTTTAAAAGAACACGACTGGTCAGCTTATCAAGGAAAAAACTTAGCGGTATTCTGTTCTGCAGATGCCATTATTCCTGTCTGGGCCTATATGCTCGTAGCCGCTTATGCAACTCCTACCGCCAATATCATTTTCCAGGGAGATACCGAAATGTTTTACAAAGTCGCTTTCCAAAAAGCTTTAGATCAGATAGATGGAAAAGATTATGAAGGAAAGAGAATCGTGATTAAAGGCTGTAGCAATAAACCTGTTCCGCCTTCTGCTTATGTTAGTCTGACTCAAAAACTTCAGCCTTTTGCTCAAAGTATCATGTATGGCGAACCTTGTTCTACCGTTCCCATCTTCAAGCGTCCTAGAAAATTAGATAAGAAATAATTTTCTTATTTGTCTTATTTTAGTCCTTACCCAAAGCTGTCGACTCGTCGCCAATCGACCTGTTCAAAACAATAGCGCCTATCTTGCCCTGACCATCGATCTGGTTTTCCCTTTTTTTAAGTAAAAGTAACAAAGCCAATCTTGCATGCGTTAAACAAGTACACTGGTCATTCCGACCAAACAACACATCGACCAAAATTTTTCTCTATGCAAAAATCAATTTCTTTCTACACCATTATTCTAGCCTGTTTCCTCACCTTTGCTGTATTCAGTTCTTATAGCAATGAAGAAAGCAATTCTTCTAATTCTCCCAAGGCAAAATCGGAAGAGCAAGGAACGGACTTGCCACAAGTTATTCGAGCCATTGATTTGGAAGGACGTAGTTTTGACTTTGCAGGAGAAGCTTTTCCAATGGACAATTTTGATGTTCGAGAAAGGTTGGATCGAGAGTTGCTTCGCAATTCTTATTATCATTCCAATACCATTGGAAATATCAAAAAAGCGAAACGTTACTTTCCGGTGATCGAACCGATTTTGGCGAAGCATGGTCTACCCGATGATTTGAAATACCTGGCGGTTGCGGAAAGCGATCTGAGCAATGCGACTTCCCCTGCTGGAGCAAAAGGTGTTTGGCAATTTATGAAAGGTACTGCCGGAGATTATAGCTTGCAAGTAAACAGTGAAGTGGATGAGCGTTTTCATTTAGAAAAAGCAACGGAGGCCGCTTGTCGTTTTTTAAAAAAATACAGAGAACGTTTTGGTTCCTGGACTTTGGCCGCAGCGGCTTATAATATGGGAGCGAGTCGATTGAGTAAAGAAATGGCCGTTCAGCGTAGTGAGTCTTATTTTGATTTGAATCTCAATTCAGAAACCTCGCGTTATGTTTTTCGCATTGTAGCGATCAAGGCCATTATGTCGAATCCAGAAGATTTTGGTTTTTATGTTGGAGAAGAATTAAAGTATGAAGTATTGCCTCCCAGTCATTTGATTGAAGTGAATGAGCCGGTAAGTAATTGGGGCGATTTTGCGCAGAAGTATGGAACGACTTATCGGATGTTGAAGGTTTACAATCCCTGGTTGCGTTCTACCTCTTTGACTAATAAAGCAAAGAAAACTTATTGGATAAAAGTGCCTAAGAAATAATGGTAAGCATTTGAAAATACAACACGCTTAAAAGCAAAAGGGCGATCTAAAGTGAATTTTAGATCGCCCTTTTAGGTGGCTTATTTGAAGAATAAATGCTATTGAATTCCGCCTATCTTCTGCTGAGAATCCACTTCTTCGCCTTTGCTTAATTTCTGATAAACATCTAGTCCACAAGTCAAGAAATCCGCATAATCATCGGAGCCTTCTTTATACCCACGTGGCGCAGCCAATACTTTTTCATCTGGCGTTACCATGACGTAGAGTGGCTGAGAGTTTTGCTCGAAATTCACGATTTGAAAATCAGCCCACATGTTTCCGATATTCCGAATTTTGGAATTGGTATTTTTAGAAATTAAAGTTTCGTCGAGTTTTTTACGATCATCTACATAGAGCGAAATCAAAACAAAGTCTTCCGCAATTTTACTCCACACTTTGTCTTCTACCCAAATATGCTCCTCCGTTTTACGGCAATTGACACAACCAAATCCGGTAAAATCTAATAGTACAGGTTGGTTCGTTTCTTTGGCATAAGCCATTCCTTCGTAGTAGTCTTTGAAGCAATCCAAGTCATTGGCGCATTTGGTAAAAGAAGGATATCTATCCTTGATGGATTTTTCGGCTTTAGATTCTGGCAAGAAATAATTGTAATGTGCTGGTGGCGCCAGACCACTCATCATACTCAAAGAATCGTAAGCTTTGGTTTTATCATTATACATAAAACCAGTACAAAGATAAAGCGTCCAGGCAAGAGACAGCAAAGCAAAAGCGCCTCGGGTCGGACTCAATTTTTTCAAAGGACTATCGTGAGGGAATTTGATAAAACCAAAAAGATAAGCGGTCATACCCGCAAAAGTCAAGATCCAAATTCCTAAGAAAATTTCATAACCCAAGATTCCCCAATCCATCGTCATATCGGCTACGGATAAAAATTTAAAAGCCAAAGCGACTTCCAGGAATCCCAATACTACTTTTACGGAGTTCATCCAACTTCCAGAACTTGGCAAGGCATTCAGTGCTGCGGGAAAAGCCGCAAACAAACCAAAAGGCAAAGCCAAGGCAGAAGAGAAACCCAACATGACAATAAACGGTCCCAGCGGATTGTCTGCCGATTCAACTAAGGCAGAACCAATGATCGGCCCGGTACAAGAAAAGGAAACCAGCGCTAAGGTAAAGGCCATAAAGAAAGTCCCAATCAGTCCTCCTTTATCTGCCATCTTATCACTACTATTGGTCCAGGAAGCGGGCAAAGTCAGCTCATAATAACCAAAGAAAGAAAAGGCGAAAAACATAAAGATGACAAAGAATAAGGTATTCGCAATCCAGTTGGTAGACAATTCATTCAGCGCTTCCGCTCCAAACAACCCGGTGATAATCAAACCAATGGCCACATAAATAACGATGATCGATGCGCCATAGATTAAACCATTTCGAATTCCTTCTGCTTTGGTTTTACTACTTTTTGTAAAATAACTTACCGTCAATGGAATCATTGGAAATACACAAGGAGTCAGTAGGGCGAAAAAGCCTCCAATAAAACCTAAGAAGAAAGTCCAAAACAAAGACCCTCTTGCGATATCTTCTACCCCACAATCTCCGATTGGATTGACATAAGTTTCTTGTAAAACGGGACGTGCCTGATCAATTACGGTTCCGGCTAATGCGGGTCCCATTGCGGCAGTGCTTCCACCACCGTTAAAGAATGCCATTAAACCATCTTCGTTGCCGGTATACGTTTTTAGGTCCTTGGTATCTACACCAAAATAAACATAAGCGGGTGGCAAACATCGACCTGCTTCACAAGTCATAAATTCTAAACTTCCAGTAATCGGTGTTGCGGGATCTTTTATTTTTACACGTTGAGTGAAAGTGGCAGATTTCTTAAATTTCACCAAATCCATCACAAATACTTTATCGTATTCATTGACTCGCTTTGGGCCATCTTCTTTGGTCTCTCCTACCAATTCTATTTGCCCTTTTTCATTATCGAAAAGAAAGCTGGTTGGAATGGGGCCATCCTCTCCTACAGACTGAGAATAAATATGCCAGCCTTCATCAATTTTTGCAGTGACCATGACATCGTATTCGCCCTCTGCGATTTTAGTGGTAGTGGTACTCCATTTTACAGGCTCCAGGATACCTCTATTATTTTTGGGTGCGGTGACTACTTCGGTGCTTTTGGTTTCTGTTTTCTCTTGTGCTTTTTCAGCAATTTTTTCGGGGGCCTTTTCCTGCTTTGCTTCTACTTTGGCAGGTGTTTCCTGCTTTGCTACTTTTTCCGTTTTTGTAGGAGTACTCGGTTTGGCAGGAGTAGGCGTTGTGACTACTTTCGGCTTTTCGGCTGTAGGTGTTTCGACCTTAGGCTTTTCGGCGGGAGTGGTACTTCCTGTCTTTGGCGCTGGTGCGACTACTTTAGCTTTTAGGAGAAAAGAGAAATCCACTTGCGCTGGCGGAAGACATTTGGTCGCATCACAAGTCATAAACTCGAGATAACCAGTGACAGGTTTAGAGATGTCCTTCACTTTTACTCGTTGAATGAAAGTAACCTCTTCGTAGAATTTGATCACGTTCATTTCGAAAAGCTTATCAAAACCTTCTTTCCGATGATCGGATACTTCTTTGTTTTTGCCATCCGTGCTAAAATGGTCTCCTGCGTCAAATTCGAAAGCAGTCCGAACAGGGCCATCATCACTTTCGAGGTATTGAGAATAGACGGACCACCCGTCCTCTATTTTTGCCTGAAAGATCAACTCAAAGGTCTCTGCATCAATCTGTTTTTGGTCATAGCTCCATTTTACCGGATCATGTATTTGCGCTGTAGCCGGAGCAGCAGCGAAGAGAAAGGCGAGGCAATAAAGCACAAAGAATCGCATAAGATTAAGTTTTTTGGTTCTCAGACAAATCCCGTGTGTGAGTCAACCAAAAAGAAGAAAAAACGCTTCTTACAGTCACTTTTTTGTTCTTCTTTTTGATTGACCACGGGATTTGTCCAAGAACGAGTTTTTTTTCAAAAATCAATAAAGTCTATTTAAGTAGAAGTACAAAGTACTTGTTTCTAAACCCTGTAAAGATAAGTATCCTCCTTAGCTAAACGAAATTGGCAGTAAGCGGTTTTCTACCACTTACTGCCAATTAGGGAAAAGATCAATGTCTTTGTCGTCTACAAGTATAATCAGAAATACAATCAGTAAACAGTCTATTTGCTAATTTAAGCATTCTTTAACATCTGATAGCAGGAATCCGACACTCTCTTTCTTGTTATTCTAAAGCGAGTTCAAAATTGACATCCTCAGGAGGAAGGCAACTTTTATCATCACAAGTCATATAAGTAAGGTATCCACTAACCAATTCTGCTCCATTTTCAACTTTTACTCGTTGAACAAAACGAGCCTTCCCTTTATATTTAACCAACTTCATTCCAAAAACCTCATCATAAGCTTCATGTTTGTGTCCAGCTTCGCTGGCATCTCCGATTAGCTCGATTCTACTATCTCCAGAAAATTCAAAGGAAGTAGGGATTGGACCATGACTGGCTTCCATAAACTGAGAATATAGTGCCCAGCCTCTATCGATATCTGCGCTAAAGATGATATCGTATTCTTTATCATTCAATTTTTCTACTTCGAAAGACCACTGTACGGGCTCTAATTGAGCAAAAACGAAAGTGGCGACTAGTAAACAAGTTAGGGTAAGGATTGCTCTCATTTTATTTTGTATCTACTGTTAATCAAAATTATCTGGCTTTCTTTTGGTTCTGTATAAAAATCAAATACCCTGCCAAAACATATAGATTTCGTTAATATGTTTTAAACATATAATATCCTTTTTCACAAGGATTAAACGGTTTCGGGAATGGGATTTAACTGGTTTTGGAACAGAAAAGGATTTGTCTCTCTAAAAAGGGGATGTGTCCTTTGAAAAGGCAGACAACTGCCATTTGATATGAGATATGGGAAAGGTAACTTGTATGTTGGTCAAATATAGGTAAAATACATTAACTACCAAAGCAAATTTGGCCTCAATAAAGATATAGGAGAAATAAAATGGCTGAGCTGCCCAAAAGAGCAAATCTATCCATCTTCTTCGATGGCGATTCGCGATGATCTTTTCGAAACCTAGTTTTCCGAAACCCAACAATTACAACAAAATATTGCCGAGATCACCTTTTCAAAGTGCTCTATTTAGCCCAACCACCAAGTATGGTATTGCAAAATCAAGACTCCAAAAAGCAATAACAAATGAATGGCTTCTGCCATTGGCCTAGATAGATTTAGGAAAGCAAAAGAAAGCAAAATTCCCAGAGAAGGAACTGCCAGAAAAAAGTGATCCAATCCTACATTGGCTTGAATAAAAAAGGACAAGAAGGCAAATAGGCCTCCGAAATAGAGCACGCTAATGTCTTTTTGAATTTCAATATTCCTTTTCAGCATAAACCTATTGAAGTTAGCGAGTAAGAAAAGTGTCAAAATCGCGAAGAAACCGACTTTGACATAGAAAATCCAATCGTTAAAATTCTCCGCGTAATTCATAAAGCTAAAGCCATTAATAACTTGAGTCTCGATAAAGTACTGGTATTGATCTGTAAAGAAAAACCACACAAAGCTTAGAAAATAAGGAGCGACAAATCCACAGGTCAAAATCAATTGCTCTTTAAATTTGAAAGCTCTAAGAATTCTCAAACCGACCACTGCTAGTAAAAGAAAAGCCACCATTGATGGATAAAACAAACTAGCGACTCCAATCCCTAATCCAATATTGAAGATCTGCCCCGCGGCCGTATACTTTTTGTAGGTATCAAACATCTCGTACAGCGCCAACAAATAAAAGGTCGTAGCCAATAAAACAGGAGAAAGGTAGAGGAATTCGGACATACTACTCGCCAGAAAAACATAAAACATTCCAGGGAGCAAACTCAATTCGCTAGCCATTCGGTGTCGAACCAGAATAATATTGACCAGGACCCCTTGAAAAACCACGAGAAAGAATGCCGTAAGCGTACCACTAAAGGTAAGAGGGTCGATCCACTGAAAAACCCAATCGGCCATCACTCCACCAGTATCAGAAAGCGCCTGTGGAGGTACCAAAAAAGCAGAAAGTCGAAATATTGCGGCATAAAATATCAGAAAGATATTGGCAATAAATTGATTGGTCCGAAAGAGTGACAGCACGTTAATTCTATCAAATGGGTGAACAAATAGGTGTGACGATTAAACCAAAATTACACAAGGCCGTAGACAAAAAATAATCCAAACCCTTATTTTTATAATTATGTGCTGAATCCAAGAAATAAAATCAGTCATTATTTCAGCAATATCAATGATTAACAGCTAATACACAGGCATCTGAATATTAGAACTAAGTATAATATTTGTTTGGAACAAATCTCATTTTTTATACATCTTTATTTGCAATCTCTACCCCTATAGAAAATCCACTTAGCCTAACTCAACTTCTTAAAGTCTACTTGTTTGAAAAATCAAGAGGCTGACCTTTTGTACATATTACTTTGATTTTTTTAAATTTCTAAAAACATAAAACCGATGGCGAACAGTGTATCCCTTTCAACAGACATGAACAAACTACTTTTTACCGACAATTCTGGCACAACAGAAATTCCACTTAGTGGTGATGGCGTGATGATCCAGATGAATGGTAGTGATGTATTTGCAGAACCTGCTGATCAAGCTCTTTCTGGTAGTGGTATTATTGAATCTACTGAAGATGCTCAATGGACGATTACTTTTAATACAGCACAAGCTTGTGCTTATTTTATTGGTATTGACGATCTTGATACTAGCATAACGATCAAAGGTCACGATTTCAAACTTACTGGTAAAAAATTAAATATTCGTAGAGCTGGCACGAGTATAATTATAATTTTGAAATAGGTCTCATCAAAATCAACTAGGGAAACCGTTTTAATTCTGGAAACTTATAAATTTAGACCTTGTTGAAAGGTTTTCAGAATAGAGCGGTTTTCCAATTTACTTCTTAACCACAACCTCAATTCTTCTATATTAGGTGGTAAGGTTTCCAAGTCTCCCTCTGCGAAAGATTCCGATACATTTTTTAAAAAATTGTCAAAGTCTTCTAATTGCTTTTCTTGTTCAGCATAAGGTGCTTTCATTATCTTTCTAAAGAAACCCAAAATTTTAAATTCATACCGTTCTCTATCTGAAATTGTTTTTTCAAAGAAACGTTGTGTTGCCCGAATACCAGCTTCCAATTTTTCAACTTTTTCCATCTCAAAATAGGCAACCAAACTAATGATTCGAATTTTTTGTAGAACTCCTTCTCTTTGAAGCAACCTTTTAGAAGTAAAGATTTTCTCAAACCGTTCTTGACAAGATTCCCAATCTTCCACTAAAAAATAAAATGTAATAAAATTACCCTCTAAGGTCATCTTAGAATAATCAGAAAACTGATACTTTTTAACTCCTGCTTCAATCTCAGGAATAAGTTTACTTATCGGTAATACATCCCCAGAAGAAAAATGATATAAAATTTTCCATAAGGACGATTTTAAGAAAGCTCGACTTTTATCGTGGTAATTATTAATTTTCAATCGATCAAATTCTGCAATTACTTGTGGAATCAATTCATGCTTATTCAATCGAAAAAGAGTCCCAAGGTAATGGGAGACACTATTAACATAACTTGTAAATTTTTGAGTTCGCATAATTGGGTTTCTAGTCCACCATTCTAACCCATTCTTAAAAAATTGGGAAGCATACTCCACATCCTCGATAAGCCGATATAAAATCCCATAACTATAGTCATATTGCCGCTTACCTTCCATTGATAAATCCTCATATTTTTCTTTCTTCAACACTGGTAGAAAAGTATTTTTCAACTCTTCTACCTCTCCTTCACTTTTTATAGATTGATTTTTTATCACCCAAGAAAACATTCGATCAGCGATATCCACATAATACAACTCCTTACTAAGCAAGCTCAAAAGCTTATCTTTTTCCTCGATTTGATCTTCGATCTCTTGAGTATAAGTTCTAGACTTCATCAGTTTGATGGAGCGACGGCGAAGGTTAGAAATTTCAATCAAAATTAACAGGTCGCCAATCTCTGTGGCTAAGCGGTGGGCTTTCTTTAGTCGTTTTTCACTTTGGTCGTATAAGCCTCGTTTGAATAAATTGTCGGCATCGAGAATCAGGTCACTGATTTGAGCACGCACGGATTCCTCGCTGCTATAATTGCGAAGACTTCTCAAAATCACTTCATAGAGGTATTTGCGTTCGGAAGCCAAGTGCTTCACTATTTTCTTTTTGACAAGAGCGGCCTCATCATAGACCTTCATTTTATTGAGGGCATCAAAAAGCTTTAAATAATTAGCATCCGCATCTTTGGCGATTAAAGCGTTCCGCTTAAAGTACCGTTTTTCGGAACTTGACATCGAATGGATCAACTGAAAAAGGTGGTCATTACCTTGATTCATAGGAAAAGAATTCTAGTAAACTCATGGAGTAAACGCTGTTATTCAAAAAAAATCAAAGATTTTCAGGGCCTCTGAAACCCTATAATATACGGCGCTCTCTACGGAGTAAAATCATTGTTGAAAATTAGATAT
>CALLVY010000595.1 GCA_938015925.1 uncultured Saprospiraceae bacterium | reverse complement strand
AGATATGCCATGTATAGCAATCCGACAATCCCAAAAAGGGGTAAAATCATGATAAGTTTATCGCCCATTGTTATTTCGTTTAAATATTGGTTTACAAAATAAAGGCATCCGATTTTAATGGTTTCGGATGCTCAGTAATTTTTTTTAAGACGGCAAAAGTAACTGATTTTTAGCGTTTTGCCAAGTATATGAGGGGAATTTACATATTTGAGACCACCTTTGGCTATCGGATTACCGCGTTGAGAGACCTCGTCGGCTTTCTCACTGGTAAGAGACCACTTCGTTGAAGGATTTTTCGTCTAAGGTATGTCACTCGAATGTGAAACCTAAACGGGAAAATAGTAGCTCTGCCTACTAGTTGAAATATAGAAGTATGGGCAATAGGACAAGGTTTGGATTTACTAATATCAAGAGGCAATTTACAGGGGTAAAATAATATTGAATTGTGAATAATCTAATCAATCGTTGAATTTTGAATAGCCATATCGTCCCACTCAGTCTTTCACAAAATCAAAATTCATCATTCGACGATTCAATGATTCAATGATTCAATATGCTTCAAACGTCCAACATTAACTAAGATCAGCTATACATAAGAAGCCCAGCGAGAAGGACTAAAGGCGCTCTTAACTATGCCATACTACCTTAGAAGCAATAGGCTCTCGTTTCCCTTCAGGGTTTGGTAAATCGGAGTAACCCATATAAAAGAAACCAATACATTTTTCACCTTCACTTAAACTTAAAAATTCAGTAGCATGCTCGATGGTTTTGGGAGAGCTCCAATAAGCGCCGATTCCATGAGCTGCGCAAGTTAGCCACATATTTTGTACCGCTGCTGCCGTTGCTGCAAGCTCTTCCCATTCGGGAACGCGAGCTTCCGGGTCTCTTTGCATACAGATCGCGATGACACAGGCTGACTTTACTGGTTTCTGCTTGGTCTTCTTATATTTCATTGGTGAGAACTTTTCTTCTGACATAATGGCTTTGTAGGCTTCTGCCAAAAATGCTCCGAGTTTTTCCAATGCCTCACCTTGAAAAACTTTGAAGCGCCAGGGTTCAGTGAAACGGTGGGTAGGTGCCCAGTTCGCGTTTTCCAAAATTTCTTCTAAGATTTCCTTGGAGATTTTCTTGTCGTTGTATGCCGCTGGAAAGATGGAGCGGCGGTGTCGGATTAGCTTGGTTATGTCGGTTGGTTTCATTTTCTATTCAATTTTTCGCAAAGATATGAAACGTGCTAGATAGTTGTTTGTTGATTAGAATCGATATCCTATTTTTATTACCGCAGTCCAATCCAAGGTTCCCAATCCTTTACTGAATTGATTTTGAAAATCTAAATCAATTTGTAATTCTGGTTGAATGACGAAATGATTGTTTATTATCCATTTATGGCCAGATTTTAATCCTAGCCTTGAACTAGACCATACTTGCTCTTTATAGGAGCTAACAAATTGATAGTATTCATTTCTCAACGAATAATAAGCAGGCTCATCTTTTGTCAAAAAACGATTAATCCAAAATACACCTACGTAAAACTTATCAATACCTTCTTTTTGAAAAAAGTAATAACTACTACCTATTGTAAATTCGAAATATTGAAATTCAAAGTTGTAAGTAGAATCAGCAAACTGATTATTTATTCTAGAGAAGGTAAATAATTTCCTTGGCGCAAATTCGTATTTCGCGTCTACCTCCACACTAATTTTTTTTGTTATTCCATATTCGTATGAGAGTGCTATATCTGTTTTGATTACGGAGATTACTTCTGTTTTTAATTCGTGTTGTTTTTGTGCTTGGGACAAGATGGGGAGGAGAAGAATGAATAGAAAACATAAACCCCTATTAAAGTTTACTTTAGTCTGCATTATTTAGTTTTAGAACTAATGAATTAAAATCTGCAAATAACAATAAGATCACAATAATAAGTAATTTACGGACAATCGAAGTACCAACTTCTTGCTATAAGTCTGGATTTAGATTTGACTCAAATACACCCCTCCATCCTTTATTTACCCTTCTTCTTTATTAAGAAATTTTTAGGCATTACCTCTTTTAATTTTTAGACTACCCTAAAAATTAATATCTTTGTGATATAATTATTAAACAAAAAATTATTTGCCCCACTTTACCCTCAAATTTTTAGCTAAAGCACGCTCCTTAAGTCGCTTAGCTTCAACTAAAAATTTGCAGTGGGCCAAGTGAATTTTTCGTTGTTAGCAATTCCAATACCATGAAAAAAATCTCTCAAACAGAGGAAAACTACCTCAAAGCCATATTTAGCGTTTCTGAAAGCAAAGGAAAGGCAGCTAGTACCAATGAAATCAGTAAGAAGATTCAAATTTCAGCGGCATCGGTTACTGATATGTTTAAGCGCCTTGCGGAAAAGGGCTTGATTGACTATAAGAAACACAAGGGGGCTAAACTGACTGAAAAAGGAAATAAGCATGCAACCAAACTAGTACGTAAGCACCGTATATGGGAGGTGTTTTTAGTAGAAAAACTGAACTTTGATTGGGGGGAAGTCCATGATATTGCGGAGGAGTTGGAACATATTAATTCGGAGGAGTTGATCAATCGGCTTGATAAGTATCTCGACTTTCCAAAGTTTGATCCGCATGGTGATCCGATTCCTGATGCAGATGGCATTTTTGAAATTCGATCGCAGATTCTTTTAAGCGATTTAGCTTTAGGGAAAACTGGAATCGTGGTAGGTGTTCAAGAACATGCACCTGCTTTTTTAGAATACTTGGATCGAATGAAGTTGGGATTAGGAAGCAGTATTACCATATTAGAAAAGTTTGACTTCGACCAATCACTGCGCGTTAAGATTGAAAAAAAGGAAGTGACGCTTACGGCTAAAGTTGCGCAAAATTTATTTGTCCAAGTTGTTTAGTAATGCTTTAAACCTACTTTAAAATCTAAGGATTAGTTCCCGCTTTGCCCTTGAACGTATTATAAACCATATAGACACAATAGAACACATAGAAAATTCAAACAAAAGAGAAATGAGAAAGTACTTAATCGTTTTTGCCCTGAGCTTATTTATTTTTAACAGCAGTCAAGCACAGGAAAAATTGAAAATTATAGCTACTGCATCTATGATCGCTGATATGGCAAAAAACATAGCCGGTGATAAAATGGATGTAGAGTGCATCGTTCCAATTGGTGGTGATCCACACACTTACGAACCAACTCCTCGCGATGTAAAGTTGGTGGTTAGTGGTGATATCATTTTGATGAATGGCCTCACCTTCGAAGGTTGGCTAACTGACCTAATTAAGAACTCAGGTACAAAAGCAAAAACACATATCGTAACTAAAGGAATTAACGCGATCACCGCGATCGACCACGCTAATTCAACTGACCCACATGCTTGGATGGACTTTACATTCGGTTACCAATACATTCTCAACATTAAAAATGCATTAATCGAAGCAGATCCTTCTAACAAAGTATACTACGAAGCACGACACGATGCCTATTTAGACCAACTCAAAGCTGCTGACAAGTATGTGATAAATAAGATTAAAACCATTCCGGAAGACCGTCGAATTTTGATTACTTCTCACGATGCGTTCCAATATTATGGTCGACGCTATGGTATCCGACTGGAAGCTGTGATGGGTGTTTCTACTGATTCAGAAATAAAGACTTCGGATGTTATTCGACTCAATAAAATTATTGAGGAATTTAAGGTTCCTGCTGTTTTTATCGAAAGTACGGTTAACCCAAAATTTTTACAACAACTTTCTAAAGACAACGACATTGTGATCGGTGGTGAGCTTTTCGCGGATTCTATTGGCGATGAAGACAGTGAGGCTCCTACTTATATTGATATGCTGAAGCATAACACGGATGTAATCGTTGCTGCATTAACAAATCAAAATACTAGTAACGAATTTGAGGATCATGAACAAAATAGCCCTGCTGTAAAAATAGTCTTGTATGGCATTCTTGGAGTGCTTTGCATTGGCGGATTTTTATTGATGCTTTTTCGGGTGAATAAAGGATAAAGAGGAGATGGGAGGCGGATTCGCGCGGATGGAGCGGATCAAGGACAGATTTTTTTTCGTAAGACGTAATTATCCATAACGTGTATTTTTCTGCGATCGTGAAAAAAATCTGTGCCGTTCTGCTGAATCCATGCAAATTTGGGTCTCATCTAAAAAAATAAAATGATGAAAGAAACGACTATTTCAATAAAAGGTTTATCTGTTTCGTACGAACGAAAACGAGTACTGACCAATATCTACATGGAGATTGAATCAGGAAATATCTATGGTGTAGTGGGCCCAA
>CALLVY010000594.1 GCA_938015925.1 uncultured Saprospiraceae bacterium | reverse complement strand
TCTTCGAACTGGACTTAATCTGGCGTTTTGATTTTAAAAAAAAAATAAAATGAAAGCATTTCGTTATTGCTTCCTTAATTTGTTTTTAGCGCTTTCCTTTTCCTCCTTTGCTCAAAATTTGGAGAAGCAAAAAGAGTATGTCTTCTTAGAAAAATATTTTGGTAAAGGTCATATGTGCATACATGATATTTTTGATCGAGAAACCCGTATCAGTTTTATGGGAGATTCCTTATGGCAAAACCAATATGCATTAGCGTTTTTACAAGAAAAAATAAACAGCAATGATCGTTTTTTAATTATAGAAACATTTCCCGCCTTGGCAAAATTAAAACGTTACGATCTCATAAAGCCCTACTTGTATAGTGATTATGATCGCTTATTATTGAGAGCCATTGAAACACTTGGTACTTCTGAAGACCCTCAACAATTGACGGTATTAATTGACCGTCTCCACGATCCTTTTCCAAGGGAACTTAAAACTTTTATTTCTTTTCCAGTAGTAGAAGAAATGAAGGATTACCCCATTCCTGATCGATCAGATGAGCCGAGAGCAGCCATTCTTAGGCAACTAAAACTTTATGCTGGCCTAGAGCATTTGCCCCTTTTGGAAAAACTGTTGGACAAACAACCGACAGATTGGAAAACAAAACGACTGCAAGAATTAGAAAACCTGGTGGCCTTTTTACAAGAATACCAAAAGGTACAAGAGGAACCTTCTGTTTTTTACCAAAAACTTTTAGCATCAGACAAATGGATAGAAGAGAATTGGGCTTTCCATAAAATCCAGAGTTCTCAAAATCCTACATTTTTACCCCTGATCCGGGATTTTATAGAGCGAGAAATAAGGAGCAAAAAAGACTTGTCGAATACAAGTAGATATAGCTTATTGATGAAAAGGAAAAAATGTGGAGAGTCCATTTGGACAGCAGAAGAACTAGACCTTATGCAATCCATCGAGGCTAAAAATACAGAGCACCGCGAAGTACGTAAAGCCCATATCGCAAAAGTTCGGGCAGAAATTTATGCGAAGTAGTTCGCTAAGAATCAATCATCCCCGTCTGATGCAAAATCGGCAACTGCCCACCATAAGCCTTCGCCAAATTTTCCTGCGTAAAAGTCACCTCCGTATCCCCGCAAGCAATCAATCGCTGATTGAGCAAAATCACCTGATCAAAATAAGTTTGCACCGAAGAAAGATCATGGTGAACCACCAAAAGCGTTTTGCCTTGATCCGCCAATTTTTTCAACAGTTCTAAATAGTAGCAAAAGTAAATCTACAGGTGCAAAATTATACATTTAAAAAAATCAATCAATTTTCGTTATTTTGTAAAAAAAATAAAGAGTAGCTAAAGGTAAGGATTTTTAAAATCGAAAATATGGATGACGAATTACTAAAAAAATTAAATGACGAATTAAAGAAACAGCAAGATAAAATCAATCAAACTCCAATTGAAGATTTTGATAATTTATCCCCTGAAGATATGTTTAATATTCTTTACAGACCATTTGAAGAAGAATGTCCCATACAATATAAAAATAACATTGACGACACCACTTTAAATGATATTCCGTTCTTAAACCTAGTTGAATTTTATCTCCAATCAATTGGCGAATTAAAAGAGATAAAGCTCACTCCGAAAGGGAATTTACCAACAAAATTGGTTAAGGAATACTACGGAAAAGAATTCATTAAAGAAGAAATGATCGAATGTGGGATTCAGAAATTGCAAAAAGAAGAAGACTCTATAAGTATTCAAAATATTAAAATAATTTCGAGTTTAATTAGATTTACAAAAAAAATAAACAACAAGTTAAGTTTAACGAAAAGCGGTGCGAAACACTTGAAAAAGGAATATCGAAAAGAAGTATTAAAGCTTGTTTTTAAGGCCTATGGTTATAAATTCAATTTAGGATACCATGACGGTTTCAATGATGAAGGGGAAGTTCAACAAACATTAGGATATGCGCTGTACTTATTTTTAAGGTATGGTGATGAAGAAAGAGAATTGACCTATTATTCGAATAAAATATTAAAAGCCTATCCTCACCTAAAAGCCGCATTTCCTGATCCATATAGACCAAGTGAAGAACAATTTAAAAGTTGTTTTGATACAAGAATCATTCAACGGTTTTTGAAATGGTTCAATCTTATTGAGGTTCGAGAAGAACGTATACCGGGAAAGTTTGATAAAAAAACCTACATAAAAAATAAATTAATCAAAGATATATTTGAAATTAGAAATGATAATCTCAAGTTCCAAAAAGGAAAATTCTACGCCTAATACGGATGGCTGAAGATCGTGGAAAGCCCCCGTTGATCGCTACATGAAAGAAAAAACACAATAAAATGAAATTATCGAATAAAGAAATCAAAGAAATAGCAGAAAATCTAGATTGCGGAATGGTTTGCTACATCAATCTAAGGACAAATGAAATAAAGTCAATTATTGATCCAGACGACCTGTATAGTGAAGAAGAACATTGGAAAGAGGATTTAGAAGAAATAGAAGCGAATTGGGAGCGTTACCTAAAAATAGATAAAATGCCTTCAAGAGATGCTTTTCAGATCATGGAAGATTTCACAGACCAAGTTTCGAATAAAGCGATAAGAAATAGATTAATTTATGCTTTGAACAGAAATAAACCGTTTAGGAATTTTAAATACGAAGTAGATTATAATGAAGAGGTCCGACAAGAATGGTTTAAATTCAAAGCCTATAAATATGAAGAATGGGTGAAAAATTATTTAGAAAATTTAGATTTAGAAAATCAAGAAAAAATAGATTAACCGCCAAAAATTATGGGATTTTTTAATGATGATGGAACGGAATATAATCCTGATTTATTTCCATTGCCAAATTTGTGTATGACTTGTAAAAAGAGAGAGAATCCAAATGAAGAAATAGTTTGTAATTTAACGAGAATGGATCAACTTGGAGAGTCTGAATTTAAGTGTTTTGCATATGAAAAAGAAAAAGATACCGAATGATGAAAGATAAAGGAGAGCGTTTTTGTTGGTGCTTATTTATTTTTCTAAACCAAAACGGAATAAATGAAAATAGAAGAAATCGAAGAGTTTTTTAGTAAAAAACCGGAGATCATATATCCCGCAGAAGTTATTGAATCTTCTAAATTAATTTCGATTGGAAAAGTTTTTCCGATGACAAGTTCGATAAATGGACACATTATCCCCGGATTGTTTATTATTTGTAATTCGGAAATTTGTAATTATTTTAAAATTGGATTTCCACCGCCGACCCCAAATTTAAAGTTTAGGATGGTAGATCTAGGGCAGAAGTTTTTTGCCATTGAAATTTTATTGTATTTCGATAATGATAAGGTAATGAGATTACATTTGAATCCTTTTAATAAGTTGACAAGGCATTATCTTAAAATGGGTTTGAAAAATAAGATAATTGCATTTCATTTTTATAATCAAGATAATCATGAATTGATTGATTCAATTACAAATCTAAATGAAGAAGAAATGGAATGGTTTGAAAGAAATTATCGACTGGCCAAGAAACTGAAATCAAATAAAAAATTTAAAATTCTTTCAAAAATGATTAAAGAGGAATTACCAGAAGGCAATTCTGAAAAATTCTTTGGATTTCATAATACTTTGAATCAAAATATGCTAATTGAAAAAAGTGATAAGTTTTTTAAAATGGGAGAAGTGAAGTATCATTACGATAAACCAAAATGAGAAAAAGATGAACGCTCTATTTTAGAACCAACCTAGTATTGAAAAAGCCCACTGTTAGCTACTACCTCCGGTAGTAAGCTAGCCTACACAGAGGCGTCCCGCCTCTAGAAACATCCCCCAAGAAAAACTAAAACCCATCCTCCCCAAATCAAGAATCAATCATCCCCGTCTGATGCAAAATCGGCAACTGCCCACCATAAGCCTTCGCCAAATTCTCCTGCGTAAAAGTCACCTCCGTATCCCCACAAGCAATCAATCGCTGATTGAGCAAAATCACCTGATCAAAATAAGTTTGCACCGAAGAAAGATCATGGTGAACCACCAAAAGCGTTTTGCCTTGATCCGCCAATTTTTTAAGAATCTGTACAATCTTTTCCTCCGTCGTCATATCCACGCCAACGAAAGGTTCGTCCAATAAAAAGACATCCGCTTCCTGACACAAAGCGCGCGCGATAAATACCCGTTGCTGCTGCCCACCAGAAAGTTCACCAATCTGTCGGTCTTTAAAGTCTGCGATTCCCACTTCTTCCAGCGCTTCCATAGCCATCTGTTTGTCTTGCTGACTGAGGTTTTGAAAAGTGGTTTTGTGCGGATAGCGGCCCATCAATACGATATCAAAAACTGTCGCTGGAAAATTCCAATCCACATCTGTTTTTTGCGGAACATAAACGACTCTTTTTCTTTGTTTTTCTATCGGCGATCCTTCAATCAAAATATTACCAGAGTTCGTTTCGATCAAACCTAAGATGGCTTTAAAGAGCGTTGATTTTCCTGCTCCATTCGGGCCCACTACACCATAGATTTGTCCTCTTTCAATTTTCAAATAAATATTGGTCAATACTCTTTTGCGATCATAAGATACCGACAAACCTTTGACTTCAATGATCGGTGCATTGGGGTCCGTACCGGTTGGTTCCGCTCGAGCGGTTTTGTTTAGAGTGTTCAACATCAAGAAAAAACCGCCAAGGAAAAGCCCGCCAATGATTCCGAAAAGAATAACTTTTGCAAATAGACTTGTTTCGGTTTGATCATGTACGTGTTGGCCTTCACTGGCTGCGACCTTAGTCCGGGTCAGCGCATTGACAATCGCGTCGGTATTGAAACGCATCATAGCGGCATAAGTAGGCGCCGGACTTTCTTCATCTCCAATCGAATCGGCATAGAGGCTGCCACCGATAATGATGTCATTGTCTTGGGCCACTTGCTTAAGCATTTTTGGATTAATCGTCGTTTCTACAAAAATTGCTGGAACGCCACTTTCTTTGATGACTCTATTGAGTCGAAGAATATCTGACGTTTGTACTTCTGCATCTGTGGAAGTACCAAGTACAGATTCGAGCGTAATTCCATAAGCTCGACCATAATATTGAAAGGCATCGTGAGAAGTGATGAGGACTCTTTTTTGTTCAGGAATTTTGGCCACTTGCTCGCGAATATAACGGTCGAGTTCTACCAACTCTTCTTTGTATTTTAAATAATTTTTTTCAAAAGCTTCACTGTGCTCCGGAAGTAAATTGACCAAACCTTCTTTTATGTTTTTGATATAAAACAAAGCATTGCGCGCGTCCATCCAGGCATGTGGATCGGTGGCATTTTGGTATTCCAGACTTCTAATGGCTTCTACACCATCCGTTACCGTAATGACATTGGCCTGGGTACCAGAGGTTGCGATCAATTCATTGAGCCAGCCTTCAAAGGTCAAGCCATTTTTAAAAATAAGATCCGCATGATTTAAAAGGTTGGCATCTTTTGGTGTTGGGTCGTACAAATGAGGGTCGCCACCAATCGGTACAATGCATTCTATTTTTACAAGATCACCTCCAACGATTTTGGCCATGTCCGCAATCATAGAAGCGGTAGCAACAACTACTTTTTTTTCTTGCGCCTGCAAGTGAAGTCCGCCAACTAAAAAAATAAAAAGCAAAAGGAGTTTATTAAAATTCACGTGGTTTCAGATTTTGTGATGAACAGGTTTTGACAAACCTTGTGGCTTAAAACCAATTCTTTTTTTTCGTTGAGTAAGATGCTTAGTGATTCGTCATAGTCAAAGTGTTCTAATACTTTTAGTTGTACGCCAAGTTGTAAATTCATTCGATCCAGGTATTGCAGAAAAGTAGTAGAGTGTTCCTGTACTCCCACAATAATTCCAGCCTCTCCTTTTTCTAAAGTGGAAAGTAAAACTTGTTGGCGGAAAGCGAAATTGCCTTCGGCGTCAGGAATGGGGTCACCATGCGGATCAAACTTTGGAAAACCCAAATGGTCATCTAGTCGTTCGATGAGTTCTGGTGATTTGATGTGTTCCAGTTGCTCCGCGATTTCATGTACTTCGTCCCAGGAGAAACGTAATTTTTCTACCAAAAAAACTTCCCAAAGGCGATGCTTGCGAATCAAAGCGGTCGCTAGTTTTTGTCCCGTTTGAGTGAGACTCACGCCTTTGTATTTTTCATAGTGGAGCAATCCTTTCTCGGACAAGCGTTTCAGCATATCGGTTACCGAAGCAGCACTGGTGCTAAGTCCACCTGCAATGGCATTGGTGGTGGCAGTCTTTCCTGCTTTTTCAGAGATTTGATAGATGGTCTTCAGGTAATTCTCCTCTGTGGTAGATATCGTAATTGCTGAATTCATGGCATAAAGGTAGCGGTTTTTAGACTAGTCTAAAAATTTTTATGAATCGAGCTGAAAAATTCCTTTATTTCGGGAACAGTGAGAAAAAATAAGATTATATTCACTCAAAATTTGCAAAACCTAAAGGGCGGTAAAAAGCTGTTGACTTTACTTCCGTCAAACTATTAAGAGATGAAACCTAGCCAAGTCACCCAATTGATCCGCCAGCGTCGTTCTGTTTTTCCCAAAATGTATAAGCCTCAAGCCATCTCCAGAGAAATATTGGAAGACGTCTTGGAAAATGCCAATTGGGCGCCTACGCATCGTTTTACAGAGCCTTGGCGGTTTAGGGTTTTTATGGAAAAAGGTTTACAAGAGTTAAGTGATTATTTGGGAGATTATTATGAAGCGCATACGCCAGAAGAGAAGTTTTCTCCAATGAAACTAAAGAAAACAAGGCAAAAGCCCTTGCAATCTGGTGCAGTCATCGCCATTTGTATGCAAAGAGACCCCAAAGAAAGTGTACCGGAATGGGAGGAAATTGCAGCAGTCGCTTGCGCCGTGCAAAACATGTCCTTGAGTCTATCTAGCTACGGCATCGGCAGTTATTGGTCTAGCCCGGTATCTATCCTAAAAGCGGTTGATTTCCTAGGTTTAAAGGAAGGAGAACAATGTCTTGGCTTATTATACATGGGATATTTCGATGACCCTGGTTTGGTAGGCAAAAGAGGCTCCATTTCCGAGAAAGTAGAATGGCGGAGCTAAATAATCCTCCTGGCAAAGGCTGTTTTCCTTGCTATTACATCATAGCAAATTAAAAGACACCTATAAAACACTCATTATTAGTGTCTTTTAGTTGGACAAAATATAAAATAGCTTTAATTTCGCCATCCGTAATTAAGCTTTGGTTAAAAGGGATTACTTGAAAGCCAATTTGGTTTTGCTCATTAGTCCCAAGAATTACGGAATTTATATATACTTCAAAATATTCAAACAAAACGATTATGAATCTAGGTCAAACAATCATGTACTCTATTCCGGTATTCGGAATAATAGCGCTGCTATTCACCTATTGGAAATCTTCCTGGGTAAGCAAGCAAGAGGTAGGAACGGACAAAATGGCTAGAATTGCCGATGCCATCGCTGATGGTGCCATGGCTTTTCTAAGAGCTGAATATCGTGTATTAGCCATCTTTGTGGTAGTTGTAGCGATTTTATTAGGAGTTAGTGGTACTTCAGAAGAGTCTTCTCCTTTGGTAGCCTTATCTTTTATTTTAGGAGCAATTTGCTCTGGTCTTGCTGGTTTCATCGGTATGAAAGTAGCCACTAAAGCAAACGTCAGAACGACAAACGCCGCTCGAACTAGCCTTGGTAAAGCACTAGAAGTTGCTTTTGCCGGAGGAGCAGTGATGGGACTTGGAGTTGTTGGACTAGGAGTATTGGGTTTAGGATCTCTCTTTATATTTTACAGTGCCATGGACGGATGGGACATCAATAAAGTAATTACTGTTCTTACGGGTTTCTCTTTTGGAGCCTCTTCTATTGCTCTTTTTGCGCGTGTTGGTGGAGGAATCTATACCAAAGCGGCAGATGTAGGAGCTGATTTGGTAGGAAAAGTAGAAGCAGGAATTCCTGAAGATCACCCACTCAACCCGGCGACCATTGCGGATAATGTTGGAGACAACGTTGGTGATGTAGCTGGTATGGGAGCGGATCTTTTTGAATCTTATGTAGGTTCTATCATTGGTACAATGGTATTGGGTGCCGCTTTTATTGGCGTAACTGGCTTTGAAGAAACCAATGCTTTTGGTGGATTGAATGCCGTATTACTGCCATTGGTATTGGTTAGTATCGGAATCCTTACTTCTATCTTAGGTACTTTCTTTGTAAAAGTTGGAGAAGGTGGTGATCCACATAAAGCTTTAAACAGAGGAGAATTGATTGCTGCAGGCGTCATGTTTTTGGCTAC
>CALLVY010000593.1 GCA_938015925.1 uncultured Saprospiraceae bacterium | reverse complement strand
GACCCAAAGTACAGAAATGACTTGGCCGATAGCAATACCTTTTAGCGAGCAATCTGGCACCGCCCTCTATCTATGGGAAGTTTATCCCGTCGATAAGCGAGGAAGAATCATCCGCAATCACTACGATAGTTCCAATTCTTTTAGTGTGGTCAATGATGAAAATGTAAGTAGCCTTTCTATGGTTAACACAAAAAAAGAAATGCTCATAAGCCCGAACCCCGAGTGACCAACGAACATTTATTTTTGGTTGCAAATCCAATCCGGTGGGTTGAGGTGGCCTGCTTTGACCCCCGGTTTTTCTACAACATTTATTATCCCATAAGAACACCTAGACCGTAAACCCCATAAGATCCAAAAAACAAAAGGTCAGTATGCACATCCGGAGACCCAAAGTGAAAGACTTTGGTCTCCGGTATTTTTGAAGAAGAAAATTCATTACACTCGACAAGAGGAATTATTCTCAACCTAAATCCCGATGTATCTGCAAATAGAATGTACCCATTGTCACTCACTGCTTTCCCCAAAACAAATCAACCTTGCCAGCATGCAGGTCGAGTGTAAGCGCTGTGGACAGAAGGTATCTTTTACAGAAAATACGCTCGTCAATATTAGTCGCAAGTCCAAGCTCTCTCCTCCTCCAGGTATCCACATCGAAAAAAAACAAGGGCTGCTAAACATTCAAGTACTCTGGCAAAACACTTTGACAAAAAACAAAGACCACAAATCAATAACCAATCAACAATTTACTTTCCTCGGGATTACAGGATTGCTTTTTACCTCCATCTTCATCCAACCTTCTATTCTTGTTTACACCTGTACCATGCTTTTTTTTCTTTTGGCTTTTTACTATTTTATCTATCGCCCCTTTTCTCTCCGCAACAATCAAATACAAATCAAAGTCAATTCCCAATATTTAGAAATTGACTCTGGTCAATGGCCCTATTTTTTAGCCTATGGAAAAACGAAATTTCCCGTGCAGGACATTCAACAACTTTACATTAGGAAAAGTAAAAAGAAGGATCTGAAAAATCAAGGATTTTATGCCTTGTGCGCGGTTTTGAAAAACAGAAAAACAAGCCCCTTGATTGAGTCACTGATTTCTCCAAAGGTCGCACTCTTTCTGGAACAGGAAATCGAGCATTTCCTAAAAATCAAGTAAAAATATAATTCTATTCTAAAAAATCGAAAGGGATAAAATCACCTTACATTTCCGCTTTCGCTTCCCTTATCGTTGGACTTTCTTTGATGGTGGGTGATTCTTTTACTTTAGGCACTTTGGTCGGATCATAAGTGTCCAAAGCTTTGTACACAACCGTATGCATTCTGCGGCGTACTTTATCGCGGAAGAGTTTTTTATTCCTGGTACTTTCATTGATTCGATTGGCGAGAAAAATAAAAACCAAATCTTCTTTGGGATCTACCCAAACGCAAGTTCCGGTAAATCCAGTGTGCCCATAAGTTTGGGAAGAAGCCTTCGGAGAACAGGCTTGAGACTTACTCTTATTCTTTTTATCAAAGCCGAGTCCGCGATGGGTCTTGGATTGTTTTTTGGTAAAAAGTTCGATGGTTTTTGGCTGTAAAAATTCTGCTCCACCGTAGCTTCCATTATTGAGCATCATTTGGAAAAGGACCGCCATATCTCTGGCATTAGAAAACAAGCCGGCATTCCCTGCCACGCCATTTAGGAGCGCCGCGGATTCATCGTGTACGTGCCCTCGCAATACTTGCTTCCGCCATTTGGCATCATGGGCCGTTGGATTGATGTCGCTTAGCGCAAATTGCTCTAAAGGCCGAAAGGCCGTTCGCCTAAGGTTCAAGGGCGTATAAAATTTTCGATCTACATATTTATCCAAGGACATTTGGGCTTTCGTTTCAATCACTTTGTGAACCAAGGCAAAGTTTAAATCACTGTATAAAAATCGCTTTCGGCGACGAGGTTTTATCTCATAAACATCTTGCCAAATGGTATCAATATAATGGTAGTCCATATAAGTAGAATCCGCGACCTGAATGGTAAAGGGATCTCTTTTTTCATAACAAAAATACTTCGTACAATCGCGACTATTCGAATCTCTGGCCATCACGTAAGGGTTGATCGGCATATAAGAACGCAGTCCGGAAGTATGGGTCATCAATTGTTTTAAGGTGAGTCGCTTGATGGGCGATTTGGTATCCAGGTCCAAATATTTATCCAAGCGATCATTGATCTTGATTTGTTTTTTTTCATGCATCTTCATCGCTGCTATCGTCGTACTTGCGACTTTGGTGATCGAAGCAATATCATAAATATGCTCTGATTGTAAGCGCCTCCTTTTTTTAGTACTCTGATAGCCAAAGTTTTTCTCGTACACTACTTTTCCATCTTTTAAGACCATCACCTGGCAACCCGGTGTTGCGCCTTTCGCAATGGCAGATCGTGCGATGGCATCTATACCCACCAATTTATAGGCAGCAATCCCCACCTCTTCCGGAATCGCATAACCCAGTCGATTCGCAATGGTCGTCCAGCCATGGCCATGCGGCAGGCGATCGGAGATTGCTAGTGGCAATTGTCCCGACAGTGATCGTCCGCCAAAGATAGCTTCGGCAGCATATTCTTCCGTCCACAAATTATGTTCATAAATTTGGAGCATCGCCATGGTAGAATCGAAATGACTCAGATTGAAAGGATTGCCAAAATTGACCAAAACCAAATCAGTCTGAGCGGCCAGTGTATTGACCGATTCTATAAAAGCAGCATGTTTTTTGGCCTGCAATTGTATTTCATCCAGGGTAAGGATGATCGTTCTTTTTTTGAGGCTTCCCAAATCTAGTGGAGGAATACTATCTCTGGCTAAGGGAGGATACCAATTGTTGGTTTGATCCGCATAAAACTCAAAGCGATTTAAAAATGGATTTAGTTTTTTGGAACCGATTTGTACGATGCGAAATCGCTTTTGAGCGAGGTCTTGCAAAGGGAGAAGGTCTTTGGGATTTTGAGCGAGCGTAAGCGAGGATTGGTACAATTGGCGAATTTCAAATTCTTGATTTTTATCCTTTAGCTGCGCCACTACTTTTTCTCTTTTCCCAAACTCCACATCAGGTCCTTGGTTGATCCAATGCTTGGCGCGTAGGATATGGTAGACTTTATCGTTGAGCATTCGCTCGGAAAGAAATCCGTTCTCCACCAAGTCAATCAATTTCTTGGTATAATTTTCCAAACTATCCTGAATCAAAAACAAATCTACTCCCGCCAAAAATTGTTTTTCAATATCCGCTACCTGATTCACTCTTGCCAAATGCAAACCTGCAAAGTCCAGGTTTTTCTTTCCATAGTTTTTTAGATAATCCATGGGCTTAAACATGGTCGTATCCTCTGCAAAGATTTTATCATGCGAAAGAATTCCGGACAAGCCATTGAGCGATAAATTGATAAGTGGTTGTAGAATACTATCCAGGCGTTCGGTGGTATCTTGAGGGATGTATAGCAGGTCTTTAAAATTATCTGCGAAAGAAAGGATTTGTTGATTTTGCAATTTGTGCATGATCCGCGTACTCTGCCAAAGCAATGCTTCCTGTTCGTGCACCATACAGGAATAATTGAACATCGTATCTTCTCTGGTATTTTGGTGTAAGGAAGGAGCAAAACAAAAATTAATTCCTAAAGCCTGGCATTGCTCTACATATAAGTCTTCCAGTTCTTTCACCAAAGAATCTTGAAACAAACTACTCAAGGTCGCCGCCGTGGGATAAGCATAGGCATCGGAAAATTGATTATTGAGTACCACTTTCTCTTCGCTACCAATCAGTAGCGGTAAGCTGGCCAGGTTATGACAACTATCATTGATGGATAAAAAAGAATCTAAAGGAAGTTGTTGGAGTAATAAACCGCCAATTTGACCATTGGCTACAAAATCAAAAAGACTATCTCTGGAAGTCGCTAATCCTTGAGCAGGTGCCCACAAAAAAAGCTGACCAATCTTTTCCTCCATCGTCATCCTTTGTATCAAAGAATCCGCTTTCGTTCCTTCCAACTGAAGGAAGGGAGCATGCAAAGGCACATAAATCTCCTCCAAGCGATTGCAAGAGACCACGACAAACAAAGCGATTATTGTAAAAAGAATACGGACCATACAGTGTTTCAACATTCTATCAGGTTTCAAAATCGTCATCAGGATAATAGCTGGTATTATTCTGATTAGTTGAGCAAACTGCCCAACTAGCGCTAATCTGTTTTCTCTGTAGTATGTTTAAAAATTGATTCCGGTCGTTTTGCAGGGGATGTCTTGTCAAGGACAAGGAAAACAACCCTCCCTTTATTATTTTCTCAAAAATCAAATTAAGTATTTCCCTTATAAAAAAAAACTCTGGAATGAGATTTAACTTATATTTTTGGAGTCTTCGAGACTTTAGGGGGCAAACATCACCATAAGTTCTATTAACTAAGACGATAAAAGAAAAAAGGGTCTCGATTCTATTGATAGAACCAAAAAAGAGCCATACCCAAAAGGATATGACTCTTATTCATTAATTCAGTAAATTAAGCTCTAAAGAACCCAATCTCTATTTCTCTGTGATGACAAATCTTCTGCTAATGCCACTAGTCAAATCTTTTACAAAGTACATTCCAGCAGGCAATGCCGAGATATCCACTTGAGCAACATTCCAGTCTTTTCTATTCACTTCGACCTGGTGGGCAATCAACTTACGCCCTACTCCATCGACAATGATCAAATCTGACTGCTTGTTTTCTGAAAAGAAACGCACATTCAAAGTGGTATTAGATTGCTTTCCAACAGGATTTGGAAAAACAAACATTCCTTCTTCTATACAATCCGGGCGAGCAAGGACCAAATCTGAATACTCAAAAGAACCATCTAGGTTATTTATTTTCAGACGATAGTAATTCTCTTTGGCTGGTAGCTTATCCATAAAAGAATAAGATTGTTGTACCAAACCTCCGGTTCCTTCTAGCTGCGTCAACGTTTCATATCTTCGGCCATCAAAACTACGTTCCAATTCATAGTTAGAGAAGTCTTCTTCTGTAATAGAAGTCCAATTAACTCGTATCGCACAGCCTTCGGCCTCCGCATAAAATGCAGATAGCTCTACTGGTAATGCAGCGCGATTAATATGGATAAATGCAGTTCCTCCGCTAAGATCTGTTACGCCGTTGAATTGAATGTGATTTACACTATTTTCAACCGCAGGCACTGTCAAGGCGGTATTGTCTCCATCAACCGTAGACATACTCAAACGAGTACTAGTCATATCCACAAAACCACTTTTGCCAGTCAAATCAGATCCATCAGGATTGACATCGGTAGTAGGATCAAAAGTATCCACCACAAACCATTGTACTTCTGACACCGCTGGTGTGCTAAC
>CALLVY010000592.1 GCA_938015925.1 uncultured Saprospiraceae bacterium | reverse complement strand
ATAGCATCCGCGTTTGGCAAGAACTCCTGATCGAAGATCACCAGATGCTTGACACCCTCGGATTTAAGCTAATGGATAATCCGGTCGAGGAAATCCTGATCAAAAATACGGCGCTTAAAAAACTGAATGGTCTGCAAAACCGTAGACGCGTCAATGATCGATTGGGGATTGAGTACCATCTCTTTTTGGAAGACCTTTCGGATTTGAATAATTTGGAACGAGTGGAAAGGGATATTCCGGGTTTAAAAAGTCTGGGGATTTATTTGGTCGATAATCCGGCTTTGAAAACGCAGAATCTTTTGCCGGGATTGACCTTTTGTAATGGTGACTTACAAATCAAAAATTGTGGGATGGAGGCTTTGGGGTATTTTGATGCTTTGGTGGAGGGAGATACTCGAATATTTGTCCTTAGTTGTCTAAGCCTCAAATATATCAATGCCTTTAATCAGCTGGAAGAACTTCAATATTTGAGCTTAAGGGATAATCCAAAATTGGAAATAATTGAAGGTTTTGATAAATTAAAAAGAGCCTCATGGGGGATCGAAATATCTAATAATTCTATTTTAAAACGGACCAATTGTTTTGATAAAATTAACTTTACTCCACTCAGTTTCAACTCCAATCCTTTACTGCTAGATATTCTTAAATTATCTGCTTATCAACACTCTGGTGGATCTATTGGTATTATTAATATGCCTTTTGAGGTTATTGATTTTCTGCCCAACTTGGATACTATTTCATCTCTCAATATTCATAGTAATCAAAATCTAAAAACACTAGAAGGACTTTCTTACCCCATCTATGATATAGAAAACACAAATACGGTCTTCCAAGGTATTTGGATCAAAGACAACAAGAAACTAACAAATTTCAAAGGCTTGGATAGTCTAAAGTATTTAACAGAATCCTACCTTACTATTGATAATAACGAGGGACTCGAATCTCTTGAGGGACTTAATAATATTACTATTGTTGGCGATGATGTCCGTATTCGTAACAACCCCGATCTTATAAATTTAAATGGTCTTCACCAACTCCAATTTATCGCTGAAGCCTTCAATATTCAAAACAACCCCCAACTCACCGACATCTCCGGCCTCGCCGCCCTAGATACCATCGTAGAATACCTCGAAATTTCCGACAACCCCTTACTCAGCGAGTGCGATGTGCTGTGCATCATCGATGAAAATACTTTTATCGGAGATTTCCAAGGCCTTAAATTATCTGGCAATGGAGAAACTTGTAATGACATCAGAGACATTTTGGAGATTTGTGCAAATGATACTACTTCTGTTACGACCACTTATCCGATGCTTTCTAATTTGCTGGTCTATCCTAATCCGACAAGTACTCATTTATTTTTGGAGCTGGACGAAAATCAGAAAGTACGGGTTTTGATTTTTGATCAACTGGGAAGATTGGTGGAGGAGTTTTATAGCGAAGGGGAACAGGTGTTGACTTTGGAGATTTCGGAATATCAAGCTGGCTTTTATTCTGGTTGGGTGGAACTTTTGGAGCAGCGAAAGATGCTGGGAAAATTTCGATGGGTGAAGATTTAAAATAAAAAAACATGAATGCTAGCCCCAAAAAGCTCAGAACAAATTTATTCTTATTCACTTTCTTCTAAGTAATTTGACGGAAATCGATCAAAAAGAGATTCATATAATAAACCGACCAAAGGAAGGATCACAGAGTAAATAAAATCATCATTTTTTTTAGGTTTCGGTAAATGCCTCCCTCTCTGCTTATGCGGTTTATTGCATGAACTTCTCTTGCCGGTTTCTTCACTTGATGTATTTCCATACATCACCCTTCGAGGCGTTTAGTCATCTTACAAGACCATACGGTCATTTCAACTAATTTAGTTCGTATCTCATATACCTCCTGAGATCGGCTTCAACCTCCATTTTAAAACAACTTCATCGTAAAACTGCCAGAAAAAGAGCAAAGCGCCTCAAGAAGCGGCCTTTACACTTTTCAAGGGCTTAAAAAACCCTCATTCCCCAGAACAAAAGAGAAGCAAACTTGGTTAGAAGATTGAAATAGAATACATTTGCAGCGATTTTTAGCTGGATTATTAACGATAATAAGACAATGGCAACTGTTAAATTTAATTTTGAAGATAAAAGCATCGAACCCGTATTAGCGGAAAACGTAGAATCTGGGTATTCTATACTGGAAGTGACGGAGGATCACGGTGTACACCTCAACCACAATTGCGGGGAAGTTTGTGCCTGTAGCACCTGTCATATCTATGTAGAAAGTGGCGGTGAATTTTTGGAGGAAATCTCTGATAAAGAGGAAGATTTTATTGATCGGGCGATCAATCCTAGGATTGAGTCTCGCCTAGGTTGTCAATCGATCATCCTAAAGGACGATGCGGTGATTGAAGTCACCATTCCAGACCAGAAGGAAATCATCGGGCATGAACATTAAGAAAGGTCCAAAACATTGTACCTAATTTTTACAAAAAACAATTCACCATCCATGGGATTTAAAGACATAGACGATTTACCTATCAATTGGGAAGATCATGAAGATATTGCGATCAAATTATACGACCGCTTTGGAGATGATTACCCGGAAGGGAAAATTTACCGCATCCGTTTCACTGATTTGTTAGATTGGATTTTAGAAATTCCAACTTTCGAAGGAACTCGCGAAGGGTCTTCCGAAGGCCACCTCGAACAAATCCAAGCCAAATGGGTTTACGAATGGCGAGATAACCAATAGCTCCGCTGTCTAGTACCGTTGAAAAAATAAAATCCTCTTTTGGATTTTATTTTTTCAACGGTACCTAAGCCTAAGCACTTACCTACCTAAAACTAATCCATGAATTACCTGGAAGTTTTCCGAGACATTAAAGTATTTATTTTCGACGTGGATGGAGTCATGACCAATAGCGAATTGATCGTATTGGAAAATGGACACCTCTTGCGGAAGATGAATGTCCGCGATGGTTATGCCATGAAATTGGCGATCCAAAAAGGGTATCGTGTAGCGGTGATCACGGGAGGAAAATCATCAGGAGTGATTCAAAGATTGAGAGGCTTGGGCATCACAGATATTTATGCCGGAGTCGATGACAAACTCGATGTACTGGAAGAATTTCTCTACACCTACGACCTCAATGCTGACGAGGTACTTTATATGGGCGATGATGTCCCAGACTTAGATGCCATGCGAAGAGTGGCCCTGCCAGCTTGTCCCAAGGATGCTGCCACGGAAATCCTGGAAGTTTCTCAATATGTTTCTGCCAAAAAAGGCGGAGAAGGTTGCGTTCGAGATGTGATTGAAAAAACCTTACGCATTCAGAGTCGTTGGATCGAAGAATAAGTTTTACTGTCTAAAACTTCCTTTCCAAAATTTTAAAAAATACTAAATGGCCTACTTGCGTCTGGTCCGATTTCCCAATTTGTTGATCGTTGTATTGACGCAATTCCTTTTGCAATATTTGCTCGTAGTACCTGCTTTGGAAAATGGCGGTATTTCTCCCGCACTCGACCTCCCTCATTTTATCTTACTCATTATTTCTACCCTTTTAATTGCCGCAAGTGGTTATGTCATCAATGACCTCACCGACTACCCTATCGACCTGATCAATAAACCGGAAAAAGTGATCATCAATCGACTGATACCGGAAGTACAAGCCTGGAATTATTATTACGGTCTTATCGCTACAGGTTTTCTCATTTCCCTTTACCTGGCCTGGCATGTCGATAACCTGCCTTTGGTTTTAATTTATCCAAGCGCAGTGGCACTCTTGTATTGGTATTCCACAAAGTATAAGGCAACCGTCCTTTGGGGAAATATAATCGTAGGGCTTTTTTGTGCCTTTGTAGCCGGGATCGTTTTTTTTGCGGAGCGCCATAGCATTGCCCAATTGATCGAGCAAGCACCTGAGGTGGCCCAAAATCCTCTACTAATCGGAGCAGCCTATATGGCTTTTGCTTTTTGCGCTACCCTATTCCGAGAGATCATCAAAGACCTGGAAGATGTATTGGGAGACGAGCAGGGTGACTGCCGAACCTTCCCGATTGTTTATGGTATAAAAAATGGCAAACGGATCGCTGGATTTTTTGGACTGCTTTTGCTTTTTGGAGTTGAATCCTTGGGATACTTTTTGGGACAAGAAGAACAGTGGTTATCTTTAGGCTTTGTGATGGTGGCGATTGTGGGACCTTTGATCTTTGCGCTTTATCGCTTGTGGCAGGCAGAAGCGAAACAGGATTTTCATTTTTTGAGTCAGTTTTCGAAGTATGTGATTTTATCGGGGGTGTTTTTGATATTGTTATTGGGATGAGTGTTGTTTTTTGTGTCCCGCAGATTGCGCAGATGTCGCAGATCTTGGACGTTCGATCGTAAAAAAAATCTGCAGAATCTGCGCGATCTACGGGAAACCATTTAGGAAGTCGTTTTAAACCAAAAATTATGTTTGATAGAAAAATACTATTGTTTTCAAAGTCGCCGAGGCGCAGACAGTTATTGGCGGAAGCGGGTTTTGATTTTGAAGTGACGAGTATGGACGTGGATGAAAGTTTTCCAGCGGACTTGGAAGCGAGTAAGGTGGCAGAATATATCGCGGGGAAGAAAGCGCAGGCGGCGCGAGCATTGCTCAAAGGCGAGGAAGTCATTCTTACCGCAGATACGGTGGTGGTATTAAATGATCAAATTTATGAAAAGCCCAAAGACCATGCAGATGCGGTAAGAATTCTGAGTGAATTATCTGGGCAAGTACATGAAGTCATTACTGGCGTTTGCTTAATGTCTAAGGAGCAGGAGCGTTCTTTTTCTGGCCATTCGAAAGTTCATTTTGCAGAATTGTCTTTGGAAGAAATCGAATATTATATTGAGCGATGTAAACCCTTTGATAAAGCGGGTGCTTATGGCGTTCAGGAATGGATTGGCCATTGTAAGATTCATAAGATTGAGGGAACCTATGCCAATATCATGGGATTGCCGGTGGATTTGGTGTATCGGGAATTGGTAGAGTATTTTGGGTAGTTAATTTCCATTTTTCTTTCTTCTAAAAAGAGGATTTCTTATGCTCCCTTTAGTCTCCTCCTAAAAAGGTAAATTCCTTTTGGTGAAAAGTGGTAGCATAATATTCGGGGCTCTAAATTTCAAAGGCGCTTCCACAAAAGAAATACCGATCAGCATGCCAATCCAGATTCCTATAATTAGAAGAATCAATAATTTTCCTTTCATCGCTCAAATTTCATTTTGGCCTGAAGCGGTATTATGACAAAAGCCTCTGCCTCATCAACACAACTTAGCTGATGATAGATTTCAGCAGGAATATTTTGTCCTTCGTTTTCAGATAAGGTGATGGGCGCTTCTCCTTTTTCCTGATAGATCATCCTCCCCTTCTTTACGAGCAGCATGGCAGCTTCATCGACTTTGTGTTTTTCGAGTAAATCACCAGGTCCACCCGAAACACAGATTACTTTATAAGTTGGTGAAGTCAAGACTAGTTTTATTTTTACTTTCATTGTAATAAAGGTCTTTTTGTCTTTTATTCTATTAAAAAAAACTTCTTTCCTATCAAGCCATTCCAATTCCAAGCTTTACTTTTTCAATGAGGAATTCGATGACACTACAAATATAGGATAAAAAGGTCTTTTATACTATATTTATTTCAAAGAATTCATAACTAAAAAGCTATTGACTTCCAATCAAAGGGAAAGCTTCTACCTTTTTCTAGGTTAAAAGGAATTCCTTATTCCAAGTTAGCCGCTTTCCAAGGAAAGCAAATACTCCTCTTATCCTTTTCAATATCGCAAAAGCTTGTTCGATACCGAACAGTATTATATAAAAATAATTTTATAAATCACTAAAGATCAGCCTCTTGTTTTTTGGCACAGCCATTGGCTTAGTCAAAATATATTTATCAATAAAAAAACTGAAACGATAAATACAAGATCTTCTTCAAAGGAAGGAGGGAACTAAAAAAAAGAAATCAAGGAATCCATAGTCACGTATTAGAGAGATGCATTTAAAACACCTTCCATCAGATTTTGGAAAATGCTTCATCGAAATTCCAACGTCGGCCATCGAAATAAGAGGAATCTAATTTTCTTTTTTGTCAACTTGACTTCATCATTACGAGACGGAAAAAAAATAAAGTCATCCATTTTGATTTTGATAAATTTTCTAAGTGATTGATTGATAAATCGAGAACGTGACCATTTATCAAAATCCTAAAAAAAATTGATTCCTTTATTCCGTCAAATAAACAAGCGAAAAAGTATGCTCAACTAAAGTCGATTTCTTTTTATCGATAAAATTTAATCCTTAGTGAGATAGATAGAGTCGTTGGTCTAGCAAAAGCTAAAAAGGTGCAACTATTTAAATTTTAAATCGTCGTTCCTTATAAATACCAAGCTACTATTTCATCTCCTAAAAATTTAAAATGGAACGACACTTTACGCTGAATTCAATTTGTAATTTATTTTTTTTAAACCTATAAACCAATATCAGATGAAAACCTTTAAGTCCGCATTCTACAGCCTTTTAGTCCTAGCCGCTACCCTATTCAGCACACAAGTATTTGCAGGAGACATAGTCGTCCCTCAAAGCAACCAAGTCCGATCTGCCTTAACCAAGATGATTCAGAATCCAAACTTGAAGGATAATGGAATCTCTGAAGCAGAATTATTCCTACAGTTTAAGATTGATGAGAAAGGAGAAATCATATTGATGAACATCAATACCGATAGTGATTACTTGGTAGCTTTTGCAAAAGAAAAATTGCACCACCAAAAAATAGATTTAGTAGATGTGCCCCCAAACACCGTATATAATTTGAAAGTGAAATTTGAATTGAAGTAAGAACAAGCTAAATAGTATAACAAAGTTTAAGCAGGTAAGTCGAAAGGCTTGTCTGCTTTCTTGTTGGACTTATATTCTCTTCAAAACCCATTCCTTTTGGGCTATAGCCTTGCTGTGATTGGGATTCAACTGCAAAGTGATTTCATAATTTTCGAGAGCCCGTTTGTATTGGCGGAGATCCAAATAGGCATTGCCCATATTAAAAAAGATAGATGGATTTCCTTGGTCAAAGCTCGCAGCTTTTTGATACAAAGCCAAAGCTTCTGCTGATTTCCCTTGACTTTTTAGCAAGACTCCTTTATTGAGGTAGGCCGTGGAAAAGCTAGGATCGACTGCTATACATCGATCATAATAACTAATCGCATCTTCCTCTCTGCCCGACATATGAAAAATATAAGCCAAGCGAAAATAAAGGATTACGATATTCGGATTCGTTTTTATAGCTCGTTGATACCACTTTATCGCTTCCGCATCATTTTTCTGATTTTCATAAAGCATTGCTTTTCCTGCATAAACCCGCCACCAATTGGGATTGATTATAATGGCCATCTCATAAGCGGCTAGCGCTTCCTCCATTCTTCCCGTTAAGCGAAAAATTTGTCCTTTGCTATAATAGGCGGTTTCATTTCGCGGATTTATTGCCAAAACCTTATCAAAAATTTGAATGGCTTCTTCATATCTCTTTTGTCGAAAAATGGCTATCCCCTGATCTATATACAATTGCTCCTCCGCCTCCTTATTGGTATCGCCCGTATTGATATTGACATCTCCAATCTTGATGCTATTGTTTATTCCCTGGCCACCTACGGTCACATTACCAATGTTTGTAAGGATGTTTCCTATCCCAGGATTATTATTTTTCTCTTCCTTTTCTTTTTCAATGGATTCTAGCTTTCCTCCTTTGATCAAATTATTAATCGCTTTTATCGTTTGCACATAAGGTTCTTCCAAGGTTCCCCATTTATTACTGACAATGGGTACATCTTTAGAAGGCAAAGCCACAAAGCTACTGATGAGGGTATCTTCCCACATACAGGATTTGGCAATGATTGGAATCAAATGAACCTTTGGTTTTTTTGAACGGAGGATGGCTTTGGGCAATAAGGTATTGTAATAAAAATCGGAGGCAATAAAGGAAGAACTGATTAAGAGTAAAATCAAATCGGATTTGTTTAATTGCTCCAGGATGACTTTCTCTCGTTCACTTCCGGCAGTGACTTTTTTATGATGCCACACTTCTATCTTATTGTTTCTTTCCAGGGGGCTTAGTTGCGAGAGTAGATGCTCCAGGATTGCTTCGTCCATTGTTTCGCAAGCGATGAATACTTTTTGTTTTTTGGTCTTTGCCATGTTTGAATGGTTTTATAGGGGATGCGGTATTTTTTAATCTTAAAGGATAGGCTCAGGGTCATTTGGTTTAAGCTCCTCCATCTGTCCTTTGCTGGTCCTGCTTTAGTTTTGCGGATTTTTTTAACTTGCCATTTCCTCAAAAAAACAAATAACTTTTTACACAGTGTACTAGTCGATTTTAATAATTTAGTTTTTATGTCAACAAAGACGACCAACAACTCAGCGCAGCTGTGACACCCCGCTATAATCGTGTTATTTTTTATTATATACAAGCTTTATTCCATACTTTAAACCCACTCCCTACTATAGCCGAATTTGAGTATTTTTTTAGTCTTTCTAGGACAAAAACAGTTTATCGATATCCTCCAGATTGGCATCTTCCAATTTAGAATATAGCAAAGTAGTATTTGGATTAAGCTCACTGGCTTTTAGCAAACCCAACAATTCTGCTTGGAAGTAATGGGAGCTATTGGGTGTAAAATCATCTGATTCCGTATCAAAATCAGAGGCAAAAAAATGCTTAGCCCATTCCCCTTTAGTGCGCCTTTCGTTAATTAGTTCCTCAGCAAACAGCTCTGCCTTATCCTCTTGGATTACCATTTTTTTAGCTTTAAAAAAAGTAGGTTTTCTGCTATTTTGCCGGTGATAATATTCTAAAGACCGAGATGCTAAGGTCCGAGATGATGCATGACCAAAAATACCTGTCAGTCCTAAATCCTCTGCATCTGAAGCAATTTCCAAGCCTCCATTTTCAGCGCCGGAAATAGCCAAAGTCCAGTTAGCCGTTGTTGCACACTCCGTTGCGATATAGAGCTCTCGAAACGTACAAAAAATTTGCGTGAGTTTAATAATAAGTTCCGATTCAATCCACAAGCAATTTTTTATTTTCACCCCTAATGGGCTTTCTCCCTTAAAAAGATAACTGCCTTTCTCTTCAAAAGCAAAAACTTCTTTATGGAATTCCAAATCTCCTTCCTTTACTCTACCGGCAAAAGGTATTGATACTCCCTCACTGAAAGTCCAATCAGCAGCATTGAGTTTACTATCATATTCCATCTCCACCTCTTCCATAGCTATAATTGATTTTCTAAAAATATTTCCCAAAACAATAATTTCTCCATTCTTGATTTGAAAAAAATCACCAGGATAAATATTTTGATGGAGAGGAGTGGAAGGGATAAAACCACCTGTCTTTGAATACATCTCTTTATAAAATTTTCTGTACAACTTATTCATAATTATCCTGTTTTAATGATTTGTTTTCAATTGATCTTCTATCTTTTTGTAGACTCTAATAATGGCTTCCTTTGCCATATCGTTTTTACTTGACAGTGGTTCTCCTATGAGGTCTTTATATTTTTTAGCGATTGCCCTTTCATCTCCGCTCAGGAAATTATCTACGGACCTTGAAATAAAACTTTCGGTGAAGGAGTTATTTGTTAATTGGCAATGACTGGAATCAGAATTGATTTTCATTACGATCTCCCAAGTTAGCTTTCGTTTCTTTTTACGTTGATGTACATAACCTCTAACGGTTTCCTTATATATTATAGAGCCATCGTCCGACTGTTCTTGTTCCCCCTGTATTACTTTTGAAAAATCTTTATTATGGATACTTTCCTCATCCTTTATCGTTAATTCATCGAATAGGATTTCTATCTCGCAATCATAGTTTACGGCGTCCTTCTTGTTATAATAAACCTTTGCAAATCCTAAGTCTAATCTTTCTAATGCCCTAAACTGCTCATTTATCAAGCCTTCATATTTCTTGCTTTCGGTAGCCTTTGCTTTAACATGATAGTGAACAATATTAAATGCTGAACACTTTTCTATCAAGTCATTAATCTCTTCGTTTCCATATGCTCTCGATTTTTCCAAAGACCTTCCTGCTTCTCTTGACAAACTTCTGTCTTGATTTTTTTTTGCTTTTTCAAAAGCCAGTTTACCTCTTGTATAAAAGGCAGCTTTGAGTTTTTTCTTTACTTCTATTCTTTCTTTGTCTAAGCTAATTATTTGAGCGTCAAATTGCCCATCAACATATCCCTTTGACTCCTCTAATTTTGTGCATAAAGATTCACTTATCTCATATCCTCTTTCTTGCTCTTCGAGTAAGGCGCTATTTATTAAACGATCTTTCTCAAGCCTTTGTACTTTTAAAATAGTAGTAATGGACTTGATCAATAATTCTTTGTTCTTTTCCAGAGATTTTCCTTGTCGCAAATTATTCAAAGCTATTTCATAACTTTTTTCTGGACTGCTTTTAAGCATCGATTTTTTCGATGAGGAACATCCTATCGCTAAGAAAAGGAATAGTAAAAAATAATGGGATGTAATATTTTTCATTTTATATTTTGCTAATATTGCTAGCCCTAAAATCAATTCAACATAACTTATCAAGCTATTTTCAGGTCAATGTTCAGAAGCCTCTGCTTCAATTCTTCCATCGTGCCTTTATATTCCCAATACATCACTCGATCATGAGAAGATGTTATCAAAATATATTTTTCGCTAATAGATTGAATTCGAGCAATGGATATGATTTTCTTCATAAAATCTGTTCCCTCAAAGGTCTCTTCTATTTCCTTGTTTTCCTTATCGTAGCCATGAAAAACTATTCCTAATTTGACTTCTATTTCTAAAAACATAATTTATTTTTTAAATGATTCAGCTTTATTTTTTTGCAAGAAAATAGTATGGTTCCTGAAAAATTGCATCTGACATTGCTCTCAATCCGAGACTTTTAGAAAGCATAACCAAGTCCAATACCCGCGCCAAGTTCTTTCCCTTTTTTCAAAAAAACATTCAATTTTTAACACCTAGTTTTAGGTAAAGACAAAAGGCTAAAAAAGTAAAAACTAACTAGATTTTAATAATCTTTTTATTAAAAACAATTCCTTCTATTTTGATTTGTAAATAATAAATTCCTGTAGAAAAATCACTGATATCTATATCCCATTCATCTCCTTGAAAACTTTGACCTGATTTTATTACTTTTCCGTTATGCGAATAAATTAAATACCTCCCTCTCTCAATAGCATTTGTCTTTATTTTCAAAGTTTCATAGGCAGGATTCGGATAAATAGTTAAATCAAAATTTAATGGGTCCGATAAGGTGTTTGGAAAATCATTGCAAATACCAATTACACTTTCCTTAAACAATGCATAATCTATTGTCTCTTTATGTGGATAGGATTCGGTTAAAAATAAACCGGTAATATTTTCCTCATCGATAAATAAATATTGAATGTAACAATTAGATAAACTGAATGAAGGATAATTCGCTCCTTGATCAGCACTTAATTTCTCAAACATAAAAACTAATTGATCGCCAAGTTGAACCATATCCTCAAAAACAAGCCAATCACAATCTACCCCACTATCTTCGATGGTTAATTTATCGGAGGACAAAGTACCAGAACCATAGAGATAATCTGTTATTTCTATATCAATATAATATTTGTTGGAGCTCGTTGGATAATAAATTGCAATCACCTTTGCTTCAACCACATGAGAGGAATCAGTAAGCACATTGCAAAAACCGTTTGATTGACAAAAACAGGCAAATAAAACGGTGTTTCCAAACCAAAAAAACAGATTGATTAAAACGATTTTGTAAAAATTCATAATTGTCTTTTTTAGTAAAAAATCTCTTTATTCAAAGAAAATTCTTCTTTTGACTCTACCATTTATTTATTCTGCTTGTGTGCAACAAAGGAATAGCTACAATCCCCCAAACCCCTACTCCACCGCCAAGCCCCGCATCCGATCTGCCTCCGCCTTCCCCAAATACCGATCAATAAAATGATGCGCCACATACAACATCGGAATCAACAAAATCGCCATCAAAACCTTATACCCATAATTCACCGTCCCCACCGCCAAAAACCGACTCATCGGCCACTGCTGTGGCCCAATCACAAAAGCAATATACAAAACCACAAAGCTGTCGACCAACTGAGAAACCATCGTAGAAATTGTCGCACGCAACCAGATTTTATTTTCTCCCGCCACCACTCTCACTTTATGAAAAACCATCGCATCTATAATCTGTCCCACCAAAAAAGCGACCAGGGAGCCCACAATAATCCAATTGCTCTGTCCAAATACATTGGCGAAAGCCTCTTGCATATCGGGCACGCCCTTTTCCGAACCAATGCCTACCCACCAATCGGCTGGTGCCAAATGAATGGATAAAAAAACCATCAAAAAAGCATAACTGATCAAACCAGCCGTCAAATAAGACAAAAATTTCACCCCTCTCCTGCCATAGTATTCATTGATAATATCCGTCATGATAAACACGACTGGCCAAAGCAAAACGCCAGCGGTAAACATCAGGGACCCCGATTCTCCAAAGAGATTCCAATTCATCGCTTCCCAGCCCAAGGTGTCTTCCAGTGCAAAGATTTTTACACCAACAAATTCTGCCACCAATGCATTGGTCACAAAAAAACCGCCAAGGATGATGAATAATCGGGTAGCTTTTTGACTCAGTACGTTCTTCATTGAATATGGATTTGAGGGATTTCCTAATACTACTTTAGCTGCGCTGAACTTCGTTTGTCACTTTAAAAATAGTTTCTATGATAAATCTAAGATTTCTTTTTCAAGGGACAATGTACCATTTGATTTTTTGATCTCAGGCCGCCTATGGGCGGAGGCCTACGGCGTGATACTTTTGCAGTCGGCCAAAAGTATCCAAAA
>CALLVY010000591.1 GCA_938015925.1 uncultured Saprospiraceae bacterium | reverse complement strand
GCCGTCTTTAGTATAGATGAGTTTTATTAGAAAGCTATATAGATAATTAGCATCTAAAAGTACAAGATTCTCAGCTAATTTCGTATTTTTTTAATCATTAGATATAATATTTGTCAAACGAAAAATAATTGAAATTTATTTTTTAATATTAAAATTTCCTTTTTATGAAGATCCGTTTTACCCTTTTTCTAAGCTTTCTTTCTTTTTTTATTTTTAATGCTGACGCCCAAATCACAGAAGAATCTAAATCGATGAGCTTAGGGGTTCGCAATGCTTTTGTATTGGAAATTCCTGACACTAAAGCCAGTTTTGTTGATAAACTGTGGAAAAAGTACATCAAAACCTACGGTGGAAAAACGAAAAAGACGCGTGGTAGCAATGAGGTTTTCACGGATGATGCAGAAGTAGTCGCCATGGGTGGTGCCAATACCATTGATATTTATGCCTCTTCAGATGATCGGGGGGAAGGATCGAATCTCACCATGTGGGTAGACTTAGGGGGAGCTTTTTTGGCTTCTGAAACACATCCTGATCGATACATGGAAGGGGAAAAATTCTTGATGCGTTTTGCACTTTTTGTAGCCAAAGAGAATACGGTCATCGAATTAGAAGAGGAAGAAAAGCAATTCAAACGCTTACAAGCCAACCTAAAACGCCTCGAAAGAGACAATGAAAGGTATCATCGCGAAATCGAACAAGCGAAAGAAACTATCCGTAAAGCAGAAGCCGGTATAGAAACCAATCTTCTTGATCAAGAAGAAACCAACCAGCAGATTGAAATCCAGCAGGGCGTTTTAGATGCAGTAAAAAAACGTCTTAGTGAATTGGATTAAGCTATCTTCTTCTATAAGATAGCTTGTAAAAAAGCTTTTTTTGAGTTTATACAATATTTTGCGTATATTATCTGTACAAATAGCCGTAATTGTCTTTTTTTGGTGATACTTTTGTTTATATTTAGAATAATTCAAATATTTTAAAACAAAATTTGAATTCTTATACACAAATTTCCTTGAGTTTGAGTACTTCATTTTGCATATACCAGATACCAATCAAAAGCACTCTTACATATATAAATATAAATAAACTAAATTATAGTTTCTACCTAAGCTGTTGAATTTGTATCTTTTATTTTTCTGTAAAATGGACATTGATAAAAAAAAGAATACGTAGCAGCCTTTATAGATTTGACCAATAAAAAAAGAGGGTGGACAACCAACAAGTTTTCCACATTTTTCTTCCCACTTATTCACAATTGTTGGTAAGTCCTCTTTTTCCTAAGATTAGTGATACTGGACGATTTAAATTAGCTTTGTACCACTACCAAAATACTAGAATTGGCCTTCGATTCTCTAATGCAGAGTCTTTTAAGAAGTTCCATTCACCATGAGAAAACTGCACTTGGAGGAAATCTTCTAACTGCTAGAACTAATAAAAATGTCAGAATCAAACTATCCTGCCAAGCAGATCGGTGGATACCGTGACCGTGAGGCCAAAAAGGGAAACGATCTTTCCAATTATGTCTTTGGAAAAGTGCAGCCGCAAGCGCTCCCTTTAGAGGAAGCCGTGCTTGGTGCTCTTATGCTTGACAAAGATGCGCTCCCTGTCGTTCTTGATATTATCCGTGCCGATAGTTTTTATTCCGATGCCCATCAAATGATATACCGGGCAATGCTCCGCTTGTTTGAAAAAACACAACCAGTCGATTTGTTGACCGTGACAGAGGAGCTTAAGAAAGGAGGAGAATTAGATAAAATTGGCGGCCCTTTTTATTTGGTTGAATTGACCAATCGAGTAGCTTCTGCAGCCAATATAGAATACCACGCCAGAATTATAGCCCAAAAATTTATTCAAAGAGAACTCATCCGCGTTTCGACCAAAGTCATCAAAGATGCCTACGAAGATACCACAGATGTATTCCAACTATTAGATGAAGCGGAGCAAGGTTTGTTTTCTATTACCGAGCAAAACTTGAGTCGGGGTTTTGAAAGTATGAGCTCCCTCGCGAGTCGCGCTTTGAAACAATTAGAAGAACTTTCGCAAAAAGAAGAAGGGCTTACTGGAGTGCCTACTGGCTTTGTAGATCTGGATCGCCTGACTTCTGGTTGGCAATCTTCGGATCTAATCATTTTGGCTGCTCGTCCTGGTATGGGAAAAACAGCTTTTACGCTTGCCTTGGCAAGAAATGCCGCAGTGGATTTTGGTAAAGGAGTCGCCTTGTTCTCTCTGGAGATGTCTAATATACAATTGGTTCAACGTCTGATCTCCATGGAAGCCGAAATTCCAGGTAGCAAATTGAGAAATGGACAATTAGAAGATTATGAATGGCAGCAGTTGCAAAGTGCTATTGAAAAAATGAGTGACGTGCCGATTTATATCGACGATACTCCTGGACTCAATGTCTTTGAACTTCGCGCCAAATGTCGTCGACTCAAAATGCAACACGATATTCAAATGATCGTCATTGATTATTTGCAGTTGATGACTGGTGGACCAGAAGGAGCCAAAGGTGGTGGAAACCGGGAACAAGAAATCTCAGCAATCTCTCGTGCACTGAAAGGCCTTGCAAAGGAATTGAGCGTTCCGGTGATTGCCTTATCACAGTTGAGTCGGGCCGTGGAGACGCGGGGAGGAAATAAACGTCCAATGCTTTCTGACCTTCGGGAATCTGGAGCAATCGAGCAGGATGCGGATATCGTATCTTTTATTTACCGACCAGAATATTACTCCATCCTTGAAGATGAAGAAGGTCAATCGCTTAAAGGTATTGCAGAAATCATTGTAGCCAAACACCGGAATGGTGCTTTGAAAACCATCAAATTGAAATTCATTGATCACTTCGCCAAGTTTACCGATTTGGATGATCCGAATTTTAACGAATTACTCGATGATCCTTTTGCCGATAAGGCCAATCCAAATATCATTACCCGTTCTTCCAGAATGAATGATGAAGATATTCCCTTTTAGCATAGAAGTTATTTTATCTTTGAAGAGGCACAGAACTAAATATTCTGTGCCTCTTTATCATTGAGCTTGTTTTAAATCTTAATTTGAATCAATGAATTTGTTTAAAAATTAGGTAGATGATTTACCTGCCTTTTCCGGCAGGGCAGGCACTTACAACTAATTTCAAGCCCCATTTTCAAACAGCTTCAATAAGGAAAGCCACCATGGCCAAGAAAAGAATCATTAAAAAAAAGGACCTCCCCAAAAAAGGGATTACTAAAAAGTCTTTTTCGAAACCAGCTCCAAAGCAGGTTTTAAAACCGGAAACAAAACCGGTCCCCAAGCCAGTTGCGGAGGTTCCCTCTGTTCCTGCTTCTGAGGAAGAAATAGGAATGCGCCTTAATAAATACGTGGCTCATTGTGGCCTTTGCTCTCGGCGTAAAGCTGCAGAATATGTCAAAGAAGGTTTGATCAAAGTAAATGGTGCGGTAGAAAAAGCCCCAGGCTATTTGGTACAGGAGACGGACGAGGTAAGTTATAAAGGTAAAAAGTTGGAACCCGAAATCCGTAAAGTTTACATCCTCCTCAACAAACCCAAAAATACTATCACGACTTTAAATGATGAAAGAAACCGACGAACGGTGATGGATGTGGTTGGCAATAAAATCAAGGAACGGATTTTTCCGGTCGGTCGATTAGATCGGGAAACGGTTGGTTTATTGATTTTGACCAATGATGGAGATCTCGCTAAAAAACTATCTCACCCTAGTCATGAAGTCCGCAAAGTCTATCATGCTGTTTTGGATAAGCCGCTCACGGAGCAAGACAAGAAAAAAATTGCCAAAGGTTTGCAATTGGAAGATGGCTTGGCGCCGGTAGATGGCATTGATTATGTAAAAGGGAAAGGGAAGAATGAAGTAGGTATCGAGGTTCATATTGGTCGCAACCGAATCGTCCGCCGGATTTTTGCTCACTTGGGCTATACGGTCACCAATTTGGATCGAACTTATTATGCTGGCTTGACTAAAAAAGATTTGCCGCGAGGAAGACATCGTCCTTTGACCGAGCAAGAGATCATTATGCTCAAGCATTTTATCTAAAGCATTACCCGAACAATCATCACTATTCCAAATATAAAAAAGGCAACTCCAGATATTCTACGCATCCACAGAATATGATGGGCCGTCATCCATTGTCGAATAAATTGAGCCAATAAGACTTTTAGAGAATCGGTAAGAATGATTGTTCCCATGATGCCAACAAAGAAAAGCACGGCTTTGGATTCGCTAAAATCATTTTTCACAGAAACAGAAGAGAGTAAACCGATCCAAAAAAGCAAGGTAAAAGGATTAACGGTATTGACGATAAAGCCCTTCATCCAAAGCGATCCAAACGAAGCATTTTTATAATCAATCGGATGTTCTTCATTCGCTTCTT
Source organism: uncultured Saprospiraceae bacterium (assembly GCA_938015925.1). Lineage (GTDB taxonomy): Bacteria > Bacteroidota > Bacteroidia > Chitinophagales > Saprospiraceae > CALLVY01. Next base: position 3,723 of record CALLVY010000591.1, on the reverse strand, counting down.
TTTTTAAAACTTCAGGGGCTTTGCTAAACAAGGTGCCGATACCAAAGGCAATCAATATCAATCCTCCGACCACACCTACCGTTGGCGTAAAACCATCCCACTCCGTCACTGCCACTACCGAAGAAAGTCCACAATAAATCAGCGCAATAAACAACATATCACTCACCCAAATTCCAGAGCCTAGGATTATCCCAGCCTTAAACCCTTGCTCGATCCCCGCTTGAACCAATGCAAAAAAGATAGGACCAATTAGGATACACAAAAATAGTCCCCAGCTAATGCCGTCTAATAACGCTTGCAAATCATTTGGTTTTGATGAAAATAATTCTTTCTTCTAAACACTCTTCTTTCTTTAAACTGAACTACGAGTAGATAGTTGCCACTAATTTCCGATTTCCCCCACGATTCCGAAATTCACATAAATAAATTCCTTGCCAGGTTCCTAAGTTTAACCTTCCATTGCTAATCGGGAGACTTACTGCATTACCGACCAAAGCAGTTTTGATGTGGGCAGGCATATCATCTGGCCCTTCTAAAGTATGGGTAAGGAAAGGCAAATTCTCCGGAACCAAGTAATTGAATATTTGCTCAAAATCCACTCGCACAGAAGGGTCGGCATTTTCATTAATCGAAAGCCCTGCGGAAGTATGTTTGATGTGTAAATTAAAAAGTCCGGTTTCGGGCAAAATGCTTATTTGAGAAAGTACTTCTTCTGTAATCAAATGAAACCCACGAGGGTAGGCTGGAAGAGAAAATTCATATTGACTGATCATAATTCCTTTTTCTATACGTGATGAAATTTTCAGTAGAACTCAAAAGTAAAAGCATACCCTTGTACACAATTGTTTTGCCAACCAGGAGTGAATACAAAAGGGTATTTTTTTGCCCAAAGTGTTAAATTTAAACCTGCGCTAATATACTCGCCCACCAAATTACAATATTTCGACATCATAAGTAATGATTGAACAATCGTTCTATCGCCTCTTTCTATTTCCTCATCTGAAAAAGTATCTTATGAAATCTAAAATCCAGCTTCTATTCCTCCTTTGTATTTTCTTCTTCAGTAATTGTCAATACCAGGAATCCACTCACAAATATGATCGTGTTCCACTTAGCGGTAATCAGGTAAGCTCTCCTTTAGTTAGTCCCAAAAAATTAATGCCGCCTACAGAAAAACCCAACCGGGAAGGCTATGACAAAATCACTGAAAATGATTTCCAAAATAGCATAGATCATCCGCTCTCTACTTTTTCTATCGATGTAGACAATGCCTCTTATAGCAATGTCAGACGCTTTCTTACCGCTGGAGAACAAGTGCCTACGGATGCTGTAAGGATTGAAGAATTGATCAATTATTTTTCTTATCAATATCCACAACCTGAAGGTGAAGCGCCTTTTTCTACCCATGCAGAAGTATCTGATTGCCCTTGGAATGATGCTCATCGTTTGTTGAAAATCGGTTTGCAGGGAAGAACTATTCCGCAAGAAAATATTCCAGCTAGCAATATTGTTTTTTTACTAGACGTATCTGGTTCGATGGGCAATTATAATAAATTGCCATTACTCAAATCAGCCTTCCGAATGCTCATTAAGGAATTGCGACCGATGGACAAGGTAGCCATTGTGGTCTATGCTGGCGCATCAGGATTGGTATTGCCCGCTACTTCCGGCGATGATAAGCAAACTATTTTGCGCGCCTTGGATCGCCTCGAATCCGGTGGAAGTACCGCCGGTGCTTCAGGAATTAAACTGGCTTATAAAGTAGCGCATCAAAATTTTATCAAGGGAGGTAATAATCGAATAATTTTGGCAACCGATGGCGATTTTAACGTCGGGCCTAGCAGCGATTCAGAATTGATTCGCTTGGTTGAAAATCAGCGAGAAAGTGGCGTTTTTCTCTCCGTCCTTGGTTTTGGTAGTGGCAATTTACAAGATGACATGATGGAGAAAATTTCCAATCACGGCAATGGCAATTATGCTTATATCGATAATATCAAAGAAGCGAAGAAAGTCTTAGTGGAAGAAATGAGTGGAACCCTATTTACCATTGCTAAAGATGTAAAACTTCAAGTCGAATTCAATCCTGCTCAGGTTAAAGAATATCGGTTGATCGGTTATGAAAATAGAATCTTGGCGGCGGAGGATTTTAATGATGATAAAAAAGATGCCGGAGATTTGGGTGCTGGCCATAGTGTGACAGCACTTTATGAAATCATTCCTACCTCTAGTAAAAGTCCATCTCGAGCAGGTACGGTCGATCCACTGAAGTACCAACAAAAAAGTTTGGTAGAAGAAGCTTACAGTAAAGAAATGTTGACATTAAAACTACGCTATAAACTGCCCAATGCATCAGAAAGCAAATTGCTAGAATACACCGCAATCGACAGGGGAAAGACACTGGAAGAAAGCTCTGTTGATTTTCAGTTTGCTGCGGCCGTTGCTACTTTTGGAATGTTGCTCCGGGATTCGAAACATCGTGGAGAAGCCAATTGGGAGCTGGTCAATCATTTGGGAAGAAAAGGGATGGGATCAGATCCTTTTGGTTATCGCCGAGAATTTTTACAATTGGCGCGTATCGCTGGAGGGGGAAATCCGGTTGAAGTGGTCGATGATGTTTTAGCACCCGCGCATTAAAACAAGCGAAGTAATCTTCAAATAAAAAAGTCCCGCATACACTTGATATGCGGGACTTTTTTTAGGAATAATAATTCCTGGAATTAACGTTTTCTCTTAGTCTTTCTTTTTTCTAAAAAAGGAGGACAACGAACATCTCCAAAATAGTACAGAATTCCAACGCCTAAAAAGGCATAAGTGTCATTGTCTTTACTATTTCCTCTTTGACGCCCCGCTTCTCCGATAGTAGGATCTTCCGAATTGATTACTTCCCAAGAACGATCCGAAAGCAAGAGCGCCGTTTCGCCACGCAAGGCTTCGATATCATCTTTATCCGCATAAACACCACTGACATCATCAAAGAAATCGGTGTATAATTTTCGGACACTGCATTCGATATTTAAACTCCATCGGTAGTTGAGGTCGATTTTAAATCCAGCTCCTAAGGTAGCAGCTCCTTGAATCGAGTAGTATTCTTCTCCTCTAAATTGACCTTCTGTTCCCAAAGGACGAAGTTCCACGTATTCTCCATTATATTCTGTTTTTGGGTTGAAATAATAAACGGAGAAACCTCCCAAAAGGTAAGGCGTATAAAATTCTTCTTTACTGCCGTGGACATAGGGTAGAAAGTTAAACTCCAACTGAGCCGAACCATCGACTACCAATGAGCGAAAACTAAGATTTCTGGACCGCTGAAAACTATTATCCGAATCCGCATCATCCGCACCTAGTCGGGTAGCATTTCCCGAAAACTTCAAACAAATGCGTTCGTTAAAATTATATCGAGCAATAACGCCAAGTGCTGGTCCAGGTTTTTTAAGGGTAAATTCTGGTTGTAGGTCGCCGTAGTAAAACGAGGTACCGAGCCAACCTCCTAGTTCCCATCCTCTTTGAGCATGACCAACTATCGCGATAGTACAGATAAGGAGGATTATTGATATTTTCTTCACTTCTTGGGAATTTTAAATTTGAAGTTGTTTAAGAATTGCTGCTTGTAGTGAAAAATAGAGATTTGAAGCAAGGTTGATTCTTTTTTTGAGGGCATAGCCGAGCTACGGCCGATAAAAAAGAAGCCTGCCCCTTACAAGCTAAGGGGAAAAGATTGCTTTA
>CALLVY010000590.1 GCA_938015925.1 uncultured Saprospiraceae bacterium | reverse complement strand
GGAACAAGAAAATTGGATGCCATATTCATTGATGGCTTCGATGGCTGCATCTTTTAGTCGTTGGTCAATTTCTAGGTTAAGGTAAGAACAGGAACCAAAATGAGTGGTCATTTTGCCATTGATGTTAATGTTTGTTCCGGTGAGTTTTTGTCTTTCTGTCTGTAGGTGTCCTACACCAACAGTTTTTACACTATTCATGTTGTGGTTGACCAGGTCAACCACGGAAGGATTTGGTGTCATGTTTTTTAATTAATTCGGTATTTATAATTACTCTTCTCTGGGACCAAGATGGGAAATTATGATAAAAAAACGACTACCGCAGAACATTTGTTTTTGACTAGCTTATTCGTGAATTGTCTTCTTGTTGGTATATGTATTGGTTTGGTTATTAGTTTATTGTATTTTTGAAAAAAGCATAAAATTATCCTTTTTTTTGAAAAAATAAGCAAACAACTTTTCTTTGAAAGTTAACTTTGACAATGAATAAAAAGCCCTAAATTCCCTGTGTTTTTTAGCTTTCTGCTTGTTTTTTTATGTAAAATAAAAAGAAGTCAGTGAATGGAAGATTTATGCTAAAAATCCCATTTAGAATGGAATTGGTTTGTTTTTTTGAGATTGTAACATTAGGATTACTAGGCTTGATTTTTAAGCGCTGAAAGCTTGAGGAAAAAATTTAAAATCAAACGATTAGGGAGTTTTACTAAAAAAAGATAGGCGTTTAATGGATGTTAGAAAACTTTGGGGAAAATGAAATTTCTAAAATTTATTCTTCTAGGGGTTTTATAAGAACGTATTCATTTCCATTTTCTTCCTTCTGAGCAATTAATTGATACTCCTTACCACTGTTCATCATTTCAACGAATTTTCCAAAAGGGATCAAGTTTCCTTCTTCATCTTTGATCACACTAGCGGGAGAAATAAATAATTCTTCCTCTGGATCGGCCGCAGGCGGATTGGGTTCCACAATGGCTTCTTCCTGGATTTCAGAAACAGGTGGAGGAGTTATTTGACTCAAGGCAAAATCAATAGCCAGAGACAATTTGTCTTTTATTTTATAATTGACACCAAGGTATACGTTATTCACTTTTCCAAAACGATTAATCACCACATGGGTAGGATAACCCGGAACATTATAATTGTGAGCAATCTTTCGCGCATCAGGAAGGATGGAATAATTAAAAGGCATCCTTTGCAGAAAAGACAAGATAGAAGCTTTCTTATCTAAAGAAGGCGCTAAAAAAACCACCTCAGGATTATCTCGATATTGTGCAACCAACTGATTGAGCTCCGGAATCTCATCCAAACATGGTTTGCAAGCTTGAAACCAAAACTTTAAAACCACCACTTTTCCCGCTAGATTTTCCGTATCATAAAATTTTCCATAAATATCCTCTCCCTGAAAATCCGGCGGAATCTGATCTATCAACTCCGTCGTATTGGCAAATTCTCCCGGGTTAAGCACATTTCTAGCCTGAGCCACAGAAGATTTGACAACAATGACTTCTTTTAAAACATTGTTTTCATCAAAGACCGGATTCATCTCATGACCGATTCCAGAGGTCTGTTCCATAAAATCATCAAAAGAAATAATTTCCCCTTGTGCATTCTTGAAAACAGTGGAAGAATTGAGCGGAACCTCTAGTGGGGTATGTTGGGACCAAGCAACATTACAGAGGAAAAACAAACTTACAAAGCACCAATTTTTTAACATACATTCTTTTTTTTCAAGCACAAAGATAAGCTTTGTTTTAAATAGGTGCTGAATTGAAGCTTTTAAGGAATACGATGGATGTTATTTTTCCCTATCTTTGTAGGCTAAAATTTGTTTTAAAAGCTCTGACAGAATTATTTTCAAAAGCAGGGAAGATTTAAAACAATAGTTCAAGTAAAAAACAAACAATGGCTACACCGCGCACCGTTGCATTTTATACCCTGGGTTGCAAACTCAATTATTCGGAAACTTCTGCCATCGGCAGGCAGTTTGAAAACGCTGGTTATGGCCTTGTGAAATTTGAAGAGGAAGCCAATATTTATGTGATCAACACTTGCTCCGTTACAGATTTTGCAGATAAAAAATGCCGACAGACCGTCCGCCGTGCTTTGCGAAATTCGCCAGAAGCTTTTGTGGTGGTAATCGGTTGTTATGCCCAATTGAAGCCCAAAGAAATTGCAGAAATCCCTGGAGTAGATTTAGTCTTAGGGGCGGCCGAAAAATTTCGAATCCTCGATTTTATAGATGACCTGAGCAAATCGCCAGACAAAGGTTTGGTACAAGCAGGAGAAGTGAAAGAAGCGCGCGAATTTATCGATGCCTTTTCTTTTGGGGATCGGACGCGCTCTTTTTTGAAAGTACAAGATGGTTGTGATTATAAATGTACCTTTTGTACCATTCCACAAGCACGCGGAAAAAGCCGAAGTGATACGGTAGAAAAAGTAGTAGCGAACGCTCAGAAGATCGCCGCCATGGGCGTCAAAGAAATTGTACTCACCGGAGTGAATATCGGAGATTTTGGAAATGGTACAGAAGTGATCGAAGGAACGCGTCCTAAAAAGGAAGCAATGTTTATCGACTTGATCAAAGCATTGGATGAGGTAGAAGGCATCAATCGTTTTCGAATTTCTTCCATCGAACCGAATCTTTGTACGGATGAAATTATTCAATTCGTTGCCCAATCCCAACGCTTTGTACCTCACTTTCACATGCCTTTGCAAAGTGGTAATAATAAACAATTGCGCGAAATGCGTCGCCGCTATAAAAGAGAATTGTATGTAGAGCGCGTCGCTCAAATCCGCACTTTGATGCCGCATTGTTGCATCGGAGTAGATGTCATCGTCGGCTTCCCTGGCGAAACGGAAGAGGATTTTTTAGAGACCTATCGTTTCTTGAATGAACTGGACATTAGCTATCTCCATGTCTTTACCTATTCCGAAAGAGCCAATACCCCGGCTGCCGAAATGGAAGGAGTCGTAGACATGGGAGAACGCCGCCGCCGCAATGAAATGCTGCGCATCCTTTCTGAGAAAAAGCGGCATCATTTTTACCGACAGTTTTCTGAAGAAACCCGTCCTGTGCTTTTTGAAGCGCATAAAGATAAAACGCGGATGACTGGCTTTACGGACAATTATGTAAAAGTAAACTTACCTTTAGATCCGGCCTTATTAAATACCATTGCCCCCGTAAAGCTAGGTGATTTAAATGGGGAAGGAACGATAGATGCGGTTTTGGAAAAAATAGTGGTCGCTCCTCCTTCTGCCTGAGTTATTTATTCCTAATAATAATTCCTCATAATTTCACTGATCCACGTCGGTTGAAAAACCGTTCCTCGTGGTGCAAATTCCTGTACGTAAGGTTTGATATCTAGAATGGGCGTTTGGTCGATGGCATCAAGCCCTTGCACATAGAGGCGGGTTCCTTCTGTCTTGAGCAAATTGCAGCGCGACAGGCCAATGCGATTGGGGCGTGATTTTCCTCTTTGGGCAAAAATACCGACTTTGGGCAATTGAGAATCATTGCGTGGGTGCCGGGCGCCATAAACTATTTTTTCGGGCAAAACCTGATCCATGTAAAAGATGATTTCTAAGTGAGAGAAGGTTTCAATGCCCTGAATCGCTTCTGCATTAAAAACACTTTCATCGAGCTGGATGACAGAAATTACTTCTGCCCAATAATCATCTTTTTTTTCTTTTCGAGGAGAGTCTACGAAGCCGATAGGATTTAGATGGATACTCATAGGTGGTGATTTAGTTTTATCGTTAAAATGCTTTTTGTGGTCTTTTTTTTCTGTAATGGAAATAGGGTGCTAGTAAAAAGTAAACGCTATTTTTTTACACTTAATTCCACTCGCTTCCCATTTTTTTGATCCTTCAGATTCTCAGGAATATTTTTTAAAATCTCCTCCGTCAATACCTGTATCAATCCTTTTTTTATAAAGTCGCGATGAGTTACCAAACTCACTTCTCGGATGGGTCGAGGCGATTTGAAAGGCTTTAAAAACTTCCGCTGTTTTTTGGAAAGCGAAAGCGTAGAGAGTTCAGGAAGAATCGTTATGCCTTTTTCTTTTTCTACCAATCGCTTAAAGGTTTCGATGCTGCCATTTTCATATTGCAAGAGATTATTGGCTTGCTTGCGCAATTCGCAAAGGTTGAGGATTTGGCTGCGCAAGCAATGTCCTTCTTCCAAAAGCCACAATTGATTGGGGTCAATATCGCTGGGTAGCAAATATTGTTTTTTGTAAACATGGGAAGAGTAAACCCAAAACGGTTCGTAAAACAATGGCTGTTCCCGAATCGAAGGATTCTGCAATGGCGTAACCAAAATCCCCGCATCCAATTCTCCTTTTTTTAGGCCAGAGACAATCTGTGCAGTCGTTAATTCTGAAATCTTTAAACGGACTCCCGGATACCTGTTTAAAAAAGATCGAATAAATAAAGGAACCAGATAGGGCGCAATAGTAGGGATGATCCCGAGGTTCATTTTACCTTCGATGATCCCTTTTTGCCTTTGTACTAATTCTTGTAATTCTTTGGTCTCTCTCAGTATTTTTCTCGCCTGCGCTATGATCAGCTGGCCAATTTCTGTAGGGATCACCGGTTTCTTACTTCGGTCAAAAATTTTGCTTTCTAAGCTGTCTTCCAGTTTTTGAATCATCATACTCAAAGTGGGTTGAGTCACAAAGCAAGCCTTGGCAGCTTTTCCAAAATGTCGATGGGTATCTACGGCGACAATGTACTCTAGTTGTTGTATATTCATAAAGGAAGCTTAATAAATGAAATCTATGTAAATATAATAAAAATTGGTTTCATCTATTTGGAGTAAGGGTAGAATGGATAGAGAGGAGTG
>CALLVY010000589.1 GCA_938015925.1 uncultured Saprospiraceae bacterium | reverse complement strand
AAAAGAATGAAGGACAAAGGTTTTATAGATTATACGGCTGTTGGAAAGTCCAGAGAATATTTTCCCTTGGTGGGCAAATCGGATTATTTCTCCAGTCATTTTCGGGGGTTGATCAATAATTTCTTTGGCAGCTCTGCTGCTACCTTTGCTTCCTTTTTTACAAAAGCAACGGATCTATCCACCGAAGAATTGGAGGCGCTGCGCAAAGTAATCGATCAGGAAATCAAAAAGAAAAAAAATAAATAATGGCTTTATATCTTATCAAATCGGGACTTTGTCTGGCATTGGTATTGGGAATTTACCATTTGCTTTTTGAAGACAAAAAAATGCATCAGTTCAATAGGGGATACCTCCTTTTCGGCTTGGCCTTTTCTTTCTTAGTGCCTTTCTTGGAAACGAGTTTTTCCATTGATTTTCTCCATTACTTAAATGGATCAAACTTAAGCACTGCCCCTAGTTTTACCAGCGAAGAAATATCCTTTGCTGCCGGCGATGCCAGCCAAGTTGTAGCGCCTGCTTCAGAAAAATATCCCACTTTCCTGTGGCTGGCATTCTTGATTTCCAGCATACTATTCATTCGATTCTGTTGCAATATTACAATATTGATTCGAAAGGCCTTTTTACACGAGCAGATCAACTACCAGGGCGCGAAATTGGTTTTAGTAAAAGAAGAAATATTGCCTCATACTTTTGGGAAATACATTTTTATCAATGAAGCTGACTATCGGAATCAAAAAATAGAAACGGCATTATTTACGCATGAACTGACCCATGCCAGAGAATGGCATTCTGTGGACATCGTTCTCATCGAAGCACTTCAGATCTTGTTTTGGTGCAATCCGCTTTTGTTTCTTTATAAAAAAGCCATTCAATTAAATCACGAATTCTTAGCAGATGATCGGGTTATAAAATCCCACCGACGGGTGCGCGACTACCAGGAACTGCTCTTAGATACGGCCACCCGCGGTAAGGTATACCTGGCCAGCAATTTGAATTTTTCAGTAACAAAAAAACGCTTAACAATGATGACAAAAAAGACTTCAAATCGTACCAGGGTGCTCTTTGCTTTTACCACTATTCCATTATTTGCTTGTATGTTAATGCTCTTTTCTTGTGGGAAAACTATTGAACTAGAGTTAATTGAATCTGAACGTACTACTGTGCCAGAGGAAACCGTTCCATATTACGAGTTGCTTCCGGTAGCTGAAGCGCCACAAGTGAATACTATAGGTGAACTGATTGAGTATCTTAAAGAGTTAATTGCTGAAGGTAATACTACCTTTTATCTAGAAGACGAGAAAGAAACCACTGGAGAAAAAGTCTTGGACTTAGTGGAAGCAAAAGGAGAGAAGGGATGCTTTTCTTATACCGTCAGGAAAAGAGAAGGATATAAATTAGAAGTTCATTTTCAAGGGTTTGTTGATTGAGGATTGTAAACGTAAAAAAATATCTGTTCCGCCCTACCGATGGAATAGGTAAAAAAAATATAAAATGAGATTATTTATAATTCTATTAGTTGGTCTGAGCTCTTTGATGTCTTGTGCTCAATCGAATAAAGACATCCTGCGAAAGGTGTCTAATGAAATTTCAAATATAAAATCTGTCAAATACGATTCCAGGTTTAATGTATTCGATGATGGACAAGTCTTGTTCAACCAGATGGATGCTATTGCTTTTGAATTTAAAAGTGCAGATCAAAGTGATTTTAAGTATTGGCTTAGTTCTGAACAGGGAGATTTGATCTACAATGGAAAAGAGACCTTTCAATCCATTGTTTCCGAAAAAATCATCACGACCAGCAATGACAATAGCCCGGATAATATCAATAATCCGCTGATGCTGACCTTGAAACCGCTGAGGCAAATTTTACCCCAATTACTTGAAGACAAGGACATCAAAATCAGCAGAGAAAGAGATACACTGATTGATGGCGCTAAGTATTTTAAGTTCAGTTTTTTACTAGAACAAAAATACATTGATTGGATCGCTGGAGATATAAAAGAAGGAGAAGGAGATCCTAAGTATTTTTTATTCGTTGACCAAAAGAATCATTTGCCCTTTAAATTTATCACTCCAAATGGAAAGAATGGTGCTATCAGCAGGACCTTTGAAAACATCGCATTGGACTACGAATTTCCAGTGGGCCTTTGGAAGGGAGAAAGCCTTCCGAAAGATTTTATCGTATTTACAGAAAAAGAATACTTTGAAAATCGGAAGAGTAACATGATGGATAATTTGGGAGAAATGGTCACGGATTGGGAATTGCCATTGATAGCGAATGATTCCAAAATCAATCCATCTAAGCTAAAAGGGAAAGTGGTCTTATTAGAATTTTGGTTTAAAAACTGCGGAGGCTGTGTCGCCGCAATTCCAAGTCTAAATAGTATCCATGCAAAATTTAAGAAAGACAATTTTGCATTATTTGGAGTGGAGTTCATCGATAAGCAATCCCAGGAAAATTTGCAGAAATACATCAAGGAAAAAAACATCCAATTTCCAAATCTGTATAAAGCTAAATCTGTCGCTGCTAACTATGGAATTAGAGGTGCCCCTACTTTTATGATTTTAGACAAGTCCGGAAAAATTATACATTTGAAAAGTGGCTATACGGAAGATCACATCAAGGAGATGATTGAATTGATCGCAAGTAGTTTATAGAAACGCGAAGTATTTGTTTTAAAGCTTTAAATAACTGTCCTTCCTGGAAAGACTGTTCCGAATAGGAATGGTCTTTTTTGGTGGGCTAGGGTGGATGGAAGATTGCAGCCAGGTAAATCTAATCGGGGAGAGCGAGCGTGATTAGTAGATGGAATAAGCCTTGGGCCTATTTCTTTACTCCGATGAAGTAAAAGATAATTCAATCTTACTGTTGACTATTCCTATCCTAAGCAATTGCATTTTAGCTTGTAACATTGTGTTTGCTGAATTGCTAATAATAAAACATCCAAAAATAATCCAGGTTTTGCCGTATTGATGAAATTTGGTCTCAAACTTGTTTCAATAGTTAGATAATGGAGCAACAACTTCATATTATAAGTAATGATTTACTTGTTACTAAACGGATTCCTTGAGAAAAGGCAAGAAAATCAAGCTCCTTTCGTATACAATAGAGATCTTTTAATCAAAAGTTCAGAATAAGAGAACGATACTCCCCATAGTTAAATACGCCCAATAAACCTTATAGAAATAATTTAGGTCAATATCTGATAGATATTCGTTTATTTATTTCACTCCCATCCCGTACTAATACGGGATATGATTTTTTATATACAGGGCAACTATCTGAACACACCTAAACAATGGATAAGCAAAGCCAAACAATAGACTTCAAAGAAGGAATAGATCGCATCTTTCCTGACGATTCTATTTGCTCAATTAAAGTGAAAGCACTAGCGAATTTCCTTATCCCTAAGGTGATGCACATTCCTTTTAATCAGATTGAACAAATCAAGGAGAAACTATCCTGTGTAGAAACCACGGCGGAAGAAAATGGCGACGATCTTCCTTTATTGTATTTGGTGCATGCTACACTGATTTATCGTCAAGGGCAATATGAACGAGCCCTTTTAATGCTAAAGGATTACGAATGTAAAAAAAGTCCGCAAGATGATTTCATGCAAGCTTGTTATTCGACGATAAAGGGCGCTTGTTATCGGAG
>CALLVY010000588.1 GCA_938015925.1 uncultured Saprospiraceae bacterium | reverse complement strand
TTTTGCATTTTATTTGGTTAAATAATTTTTTACATGAAAGATATCAGGAATATATTAAAGGATCGGATTTTAGTTTTAGATGGAGCAATGGGTACAATGATCCAGGAATATAACCTTGGGGAAAAAGAATATCGAGGAGATCGGTTTGCCAATTATGATAGAGATGTTAAAGGGAATAATGATTTACTTTCTATTACCCAACCGCAGATTATTGAAGCTATTCATAAAGCCTATATGGAAGCAGGCGCCGATATCATCGAAACCAATACTTTTAGTGCCACTACCATTGCAATGGCAGATTATGGTATGGAAGATCTGGCCTATGAGCTCAACTTCGAGTCTGCCAAAATAGCTCGGAAGGCGGCAGAGGATTATATGAAATTGAATCCAGAAAAACCCCGCTTTGTAGCTGGAGCTATGGGGCCAACCAATAGAACGGCTTCTTTATCTCCTGATGTAAACAATCCAGGCTATCGAGCAGTTACTTTCGACGAGTTAGCAGAAGCTTATTATGAGCAGGCCTGTGGCCTGATCGAGGGTGGATCGGATCTACTTTTAGTAGAAACCATTTTTGATACCCTCAACTGTAAAGCAGCATTATTCGCTATCGACCGAGCTTTTGAAGAAAAAGAAGTGAACTTGCCAATTATGATCTCCGGAACGATCACCGATGCCAGTGGCCGAACACTCTCTGGTCAAACGGTCGAAGCTTTCTGGATTTCTATCAGTCATATGGATCTACTCAGTGTTGGACTCAATTGTGCTTTAGGAGCTCAAGAAATGAGACCACATGTCGAGACGCTTTCCAAAATAGCCAACTGCTTCGTAAGTGCTTATCCGAATGCTGGTTTGCCCAATGAATTTGGAGAATACGATCAGGAAGCTCCGGAGATGAAAGAATACATTCGCGATTTTGCAGCAAGTGGATTTGTCAATATCATTGGTGGCTGCTGTGGAACTACTCCGGATCACATCAAGGCCATGGCCGAAGCGGTTGAAGATATTTCTCCAAGAGAGATTGCTGAGGCAAGCCCATATACTCAGTTGAGTGGATTGGAGCCATTGACCATTCGACCAGAGACCAATTTCGTTAATATCGGCGAACGAACCAATGTTACAGGATCCAAAAAATTTGCTCGACTAATCAAGTCTGGTGAGTTAGATGAAGCGCTTTCAGTTGCTTTACATCAAGTAGAAGGCGGTGCTCAGATCATTGATGTCAATATGGATGAAGGTTTGCTCGATTCGAAAAAGGCAATGGTAGAATTTTTACATTTGCTGATGGCAGAACCAGATATCGCCAAGCTACCGATCATGATTGATTCCTCAAAATTTGACGTCATTGAAGCAGGTCTGAAATGTGTTCAAGGAAAATGTGTGGTTAATTCCATTTCCATGAAAGAAGGGGAAGAAGAATTTATTAGACAGGCCAAAATAGTTCGCCGTTACGGCGCAGCTGCAGTAGTGATGGCTTTTGACGAACAAGGACAAGCAGATACCACCGAACGCAAAGTAGAAATTTGTGCAAGAGCTTATGATATTTTGACGAAACAAGTAAATTTTAAACCTCAAGACATCATCTTCGATCCCAATATCTTTGCAGTAGCTACCGGTATTGAAGAACATAATGAATATGCCATCAACTTTATCGAAGCGACTCGCGAAATCAAAAAACGTTGTCCGGGAGCAAAGGTAAGTGGAGGAGTTAGTAATATTTCTTTTTCTTTCCGAGGAAATAATGTGGTGAGAGAAGCCATGCATTCTGCGTTTCTCTATCATGCCATTGATGCCGGAATGGATATGGGAATTGTCAATGCAGGTTTGATAGAAGTTTATGAAGAGGTACCTAAAGAATTGTTGACCTTAGTAGAGGATGTTTTATTTAATCGGAATCCCAATGCCACGGAAGCTTTAACCAATTATGCAGAACGAGTCACCGGAGGCGGACGTGTTGTCCAAAAAGATTTATCCTGGAGGGAAGCCAGTGTGGAAGAAAGGTTATCCCATTCTTTGGTGAGAGGAATCACCGAATTTATTGAAGAAGATACAGAAGAAGCACGGGCAAAATATCCTGCTCCTTTGAGAGTGATTGAAGGTCCTTTGATGGATGGAATGAATGTCGTTGGAGATTTGTTTGGTGCTGGAAAAATGTTTCTGCCTCAAGTCGTCAAAAGTGCTCGGGTAATGAAACGAGCAGTAGCCTACCTTACGCCTTATATCGAGGAAGAAAAATTGAGAACAGGGGTTGCTGCTTCTGCGAAAGGAAAAATATTGATGGCCACCGTGAAAGGAGATGTACACGACATTGGGAAAAACATTGTAGGGGTTGTTCTTGGTTGTAATAATTATGACATCGTAGACATGGGAGTCATGGTACCTGCCGCACAAATTCTCAAAAAAGCCAAAGAAGAAAACGTAGATATCATCGGCTTGAGTGGACTAATTACGCCATCACTCGATGAAATGGTTTATGTAGCCAAAGAAATGGAACGCCAAGGTTTCAAAATTCCACTCATGATCGGTGGAGCGACAACCTCCAGAGTACACACTGCCGTTAAGGTAGAGCCACAATATTCTAATCCAGTAGTCCATGTTTTAGATGCTTCGAGAGCGGTAGCAGTAGCGAGTTCTCTTTTGAGCGAAGAAGGAAGTGTCAAAGAAGATTATGCCAATCGAATTCGTACCGAGTACGAACAACTCAGGGTAGCTCGTGGGAACAGAACATCAAATAAAAAGTACATCAAAATAGACCAAGCTCGCGAAAATAAAACTTTGTTAGAGTGGGACAACTATACTCCACCAGTACCTACTTTTTTAGGAACTAAAGTTTTTGATAATTACTCCTTAGAAGAATTGTCTGAATACATTGACTGGACTCCATTTTTTGCCAGCTGGCAATTAAGAGGAAAATACCCAGCCATCTTTGAAGATGAAATAATAGGGGAGGAGTCCAAAAAATTATTCAATGATGCACAGAGTATGCTCCGGAGAATCATTGATGAAAAGTGGTTGACTGCCCGAGCGATTATTGGTTTCCACCCATGCAACTCGGTCAATGCCGATGATATAGAAGTTTACACGGATGAGGAACGAAAAGAAGTAAAAGCGACCTTGCACAATCTCCGTCAGCAAAGAAAGAAAGCACCAGGTCAGGCCAACTATTGCCTCACAGATTTTATTGCTCCTAAAGAAACGGCTAAGCAAGATTATATTGGAAGCTTCGCGGTAACTACAGGGATTGGTATTGAAAAGTGGGTTAAAAAATTCGAAGAGGATCTTGATGATTATAATGCGATCATGCTCAAAGCTTTAGCTGATCGCTTGGCTGAGGCTTTGGCGGAACGTATGCACCAAAGAGTCCGAAAGGAATTTTGGGGATATGCCAAAGAAGAAAGTCTAGTCAATGAATCTTTGATCGAAGAGAAATATCAGGGTATTCGACCTGCTCCAGGTTATCCCGCTTGTCCGGAACACACAGAGAAAGGAACCTTATTTCAACTCCTTGATGCAGAGGAGCAAATAGGGATTAAATTGACAGAAAGCTTCGCCATGTATCCGGCCGCTGCAGTTAGTGGGTGGTATTTTTCTCATCCCGATTCTCGTTACTTTGGCCTTGGTCAGGTGTCTAAGGATCAGGTAAAAGATTATGCTGTTCGTAAAGGAATGTCTTTGGAAGATGCAGAGCGGTGGCTGGCACCCGTGTTAAATTATGACGTATAAATTCTTGATTTTATAAAGTGTTCCTCTTCTGAGTCTCAATATTGTGGAAATAGTATTAAGACCCAGGAGAGGAATATCTAAAGGTTTCGTTCTATTTTGTGTTCCTCCATTTTATATCTTTCAAAATTATCCACATCTTTTCCTGTTTTTGGCCCAAGCCAAAAGTTAACCTTATTTCATATATTAACTAGGTGAATTACCTCAGATTTTAAGAATCTGAGTACATTTGTCGAAATTTCCTATAATCCAACTGGATTATACCAGAAACACACAACACTGATATGAAAAGATTATTGCCGATAATATTTCTCTTAGCGATTACTATAAATCCTGTATTTAGCCAAGTCATGGACCCAGGTGCTGCACGCAAAGAATTAAATAATAGAGGATTGGAAGAAGATGAAGTGAAAAAGAGAATGTTGGATCGAGGAATCGATATTGATAATATTAATCCTACTGATCCCGCTCAGGTTCTAAGAGCAGAACAAGCTTTAGATGAAGTCATCAAGGAAATTGAGGCAGAGGCCATTAAGGAAACGGAAGAAGTATTAGAAACGGTAGTTGCTGAATCGGCTGAAGATATCAAGGATGCGGTAGAAGATGGTAAGGCCTTAGATGAAGCAATTGCGGAAGAGGTAATTGATGCCAAAAATGAAGCAGAGCCAAGCCCTCCAACACGAATTTATGGGCAACAGATTTTTAGAGATAAAACCATTAGTGTCTTTTCTACTGCCGAGGATGTTCGTCCTTCTGCTTCTTATATACTCGGCCCTGGAGATCAGGTTAATATATCTATCTGGGGAGCTTCTCAAGAAGATGCTACTTATGAAATCAGTACAGAAGGTTACATTAAGCCTGGCCAAATGCCACGAATTAGCTTAAAAGGAAAAACCTTCAAAGTCGCCAAAGAACTCCTTCGTAGTCGCTATTCCCAATACTACAATTTCCGTAAAGAGGAATTTGAAGTAACCATCACTTATTCCCGAACCATCACTGTAAATATTTTAGGAGAAGTCTTTAATCCTGGAAGTTTTACCCTACCGGCTACCAATACCGCTTTTAATGCACTGGTAGCAGCTGGAGGGCCCTCCAATATTGGAAGTGTCAGAAATATTCGGCTTATCCGTGGTGGAGAATCGACTCGACAAATTGATGTCTATGAATTTATGAATGATCCTACTGTTCGAGAGCAGTTTTATCTGCAAGACAATGATATTATCCATGTAGGGACTATCGGGAAAACGGTAAAAATATCCGGAGCCGTTAGGCGCGCCCTAATTTTTGAATTGAAGCAAGGGGAACATCTTAAGAAATTGATTGAATATTCTGGTGGACTCAAAGACAATGCCTATCAAGGAAATATACAGGTAAAACGATTTGTAAATGATTCAGAAAAAATCATTGATGTTAATTTTCGGAACCTGAGTAATGGAGGAAGTGACTTTGATTTGCAAAGTGGTGATGAAGTAGTAGTACAAGAGATTCCCAAGGCTTACAAAAATTTTGTAGAAATCAATGGTGCCGTTGAATTACCAGGGAAATTCGAACTCGTCAATGGAATGAAAATTTCTGATTTAACAAAAAAGGGAGTTTTATTGGAAGGGGCTCGAACGGATGTAGCGTTTTTATTAAGAACCCGTACTGACGGAACCACTGGCTATGAAAAAATAAACTTAGAAGATGCATTACAAAACCCTAATTCTGTAAGTAATTTCACTCTACAAGCTAAAGATCGACTCCGGATTTTATCTCAAGGAGTCTATGTAGATCAGACTACGATTACAGTAAGTGGAGCCGTAAGAAACCCGGGAGAACAAGACTTGGATTTCGGAGAAGAGTTGAAACTGGATGAAGCCATTATCCTTTCGGGAGGAGTACGTAAGGATGCCACTGACTTTGCTTATATCTATCGGGTAGATCCAACCAATAGAAAAGAGAAAGAATATATTCGGGTCAACCTGAAAAATGCTTTGGAAAATCCCCAATCTTCTGATAACCTTATCTTGGAACCTTTAGATCGAATTCAGGTTTTGTCACAGTTTACTTTTACAGACCAATCGTTTGTAAGAATAAGTGGTGCGGTAAGGAATCCTGGAGAGTATCGATATGATCAATCACTAGGTTTGTCCGATATTTTAACTTTAGCTGGCGGATTAAAACTAGAGGCTTCTGCTAGCCGGATAGACATTTCCAGAATTATCATAACCGAAAATGAACCTACCAAAACGGTAATAGCTACCGTAGAAGTGGATAGAGATTTAAGCAATCTAGAAGGCAATAATTTCCAGTTAGAACCTTTCGACCAAATCATTGTCAGAGCTGCCCCAGAATTTGAATTACAAAAGAATGTAATTATTAATGGAGAGGTTTCTTTTCCAGGAACCTATACTCTGATTGATAAAAATGAGAAAGTCTGGTCGGTGCTCAAAAGAGCTGGTGGTTTGACACAGGAGGCATTTACTGAAGGAGCGACACTTTATAGACAAAAAGGAAACTTAGGCTATGTCATCATGAAATTAGATGAAGTAGAAAAAAATAAATCATCTCGATATAATTTTATTTTAAGAGAGGGAGATGTTATTGTTATACCAAAGAGAAGGGATTTGGTTACAATTCAGCTAGATGCCACACTGGCTTCAGATTTATATCCGAATAAATTACTAGAAGAAGGAAAACTCAATGTCGCTTACTATAATGGAAAAAATGCCAAATGGTATATTGATAATTACGCTGCAGGTATTGGAGAAAATGGTAAAAAAACCTTGATAACGGTTGAACACCCAAATGGACAAATTGAACAAACAAATGGTTTTATATTCAATAAATATCCCTCTGTACGAAAAGGATCTGTGATAACCGTGGGACGTAAACCCGTAGATCCTCAAAAAGAAGCTAAAAAAGATAAAGAAGACATAGATTGGGGTAAGGTTTTGGCTGATTCTATTGCTCAAGCTACAGCGATACTTACTGTGATTTTATTAGTACAAAGACTAAATTAATTATTTTGACCAATTACTTAATTGGTTACTTTGTTAAAAAAATATCGTCATATTCAATAAATAGACACACTGTTACAGATAAAATGAGTAACTTTGCTACTCATTATTGAATTATGATTGAAACTCTTATTTCTTCCAAAACACGCATCAAATTACTATTGAAGTTCTTTCTCAATAGTAGCACAAAGGCGTATTTGCGTAGTTTGGAAGGAGAGTTTGGTGAATCCACCAATGCTATCCGCTTAGAACTCAATAAGTTGGAAAAAGCAGGGATGCTTAATGCAGAATTAGAAGGCAACAAAAAAGTCTTTACTGCTAATACCAAACATCCCCTGTTTAAAGAAATTCACAATATCATTCGAAAACATATAGGACTAGACAAAGTCATAGAGACGGTTGTCGAGCGCTTGGGCGATGTAGATAAAGTCTACTTAGTCGGCGAATTTTCTCGTGGATTAGATTCCGAAATTATTGATTTGATCTTTATCGGAGATATTGATCAAACGTATTTAATTAATTTGATCGGAAAAGCAGAAAAATTAATACAACGGAAAGTGCGCTATTTGATTTATAGCCAAGAGGAGTTGGAGAATATCAATTGGGAAACTTTTAAGCCAGAGCCTTTATTGATCTGGTCTAACGATTAAATAGGAGTGTAGGGAATTGGAAAAGCATTTCCTATTCTATAAAGATTCTTTAGCAAATGGACAAATACTACGCTCACGAAACAGCGATCATTGATGAAGGGTGTGAAATAGGAGCGGATTCCAAAGTATGGCATTTTTGCCATTTAATGGGAGGGAGTAAAATAGGGGCGAATTGCAGTTTAGGTCAAAACGTTTTTGTAGCGGCTGGAGTCGTTTTAGGAAATAATGTAAAAGTACAAAACAATGTTTCCCTATACACCGGAGTGATTTGCGAAGCGGATGTTTTTTTAGGACCGTCAATGGTTTTTACCAATGTCATCAATCCTAGAGCCGCAGTAATTAGAAAGGAAGAATACCAAAAAACAATAATCCGAAAAGGAGCAACGATTGGAGCCAATGCAACGATCATTTGTGGAAACGAAATCGGAACCTTTGCCTTTATCGGTGCAGGAACAGTAGTAACCAAAAATATCCCAGCTTACGCACTTATAGTTGGTAACCCTGGCCAACAGATAGGTTGGATGAGTGAAAGAGGTTGTCGCTTGAATTTTATCAATAAAAAAGCAACCTGTGAAGAAAGTAAAGATCAATACGTTTTAGAAAACAATTTTGTGAGAAAGCTTAATAAAAAGTAATAGTGGCAAATACGATAAAGTTTGCTGTAGTCGGCTGCGGTCATATCGGTAAGCGACATGCAAAAATAATTCAAGAAAACCCAGAGTGCAAACTAGTAGCTCTTTGTGATATCAAGCCAAAAAAAGATTTGGCTTTAGAAAAATTTGATAGACTGTTTTTCTCTTCTTTTGAAGAATTGATTTTAGCTAAACCAGACATAGATGTGGTTTGTATTTGCACACCAAATGGTTTGCATGCGCAGCAATCACTGCAAGCTTTGGATGCCGGATGGCATGTGGTGTGTGAAAAGCCAATGGCTTTAACCAGACAAGATTGTGAGGCGATTATCTATAAAGCATTGAATGAATCCAAGCAGGTTTTTTGTGTGATGCAAAATCGTTACTCCCCGCCATCAGTCTGGATAAAAGACTTGATAGAGCAAAAAATATTAGGAGATACTTTAATGGTACAAGTCAACTGCTTTTGGAATAGAGATGACCGTTATTATTTACAAGGAGGTAAACCACATGATTGGCATGGAAGAAAAGATTTAGATGGTGGAACCTTATTTACGCAGTTTTCCCATTTTGTAGACACCTTGTATTGGTTGTTTGGGGATATTAAAAACATCAAGGCAAGATTTGCAGATTTTACACATGGAGCATCTACAGACTTTGAAGATTCCGGCGTCGTACAGTTTGATTTTGTCAATGGAGGAATGGGATGCTTGAATTATTCGACCGCAGTATGGAATGCTAATTTTGAAAGCAGTCTTACGATCATTGGAACCAAAGGAACGATTAAGATTGGCGGGCAATATATGAATGAGGTAGTTTATTGCAATATTCAGGATTATGAAATGCCAGAACTAAAGGAAGCGAATCCACCAAATGATTATGGAACCTACAAAGGTTCAGCTGCGAATCATCATTATGTAATTGAAAACGTGGTTGATGTTTTAAGGAATAGAAAAAACATCAAAACCAATGCAATGGAAGGATTAAAAGTGGTGGATATAATCGAACGAATCTATAGCCTGAAAGAATAAATTATTTCTGCCCAAGCATTTAGTAATACCCAAAACAAAAATTAATACCCTAGGAATGTTTTTAGAGATACAAAGAAAGCAAAAGAAAATTTCCGTTATCGGATTGGGTTATGTGGGGCTTCCTTTAGCACTAGAGCTTGCAAAAAAATACAGTGTAATAGGTTTTGATATTAGTGTGGAAAGGGTGGAGCAGATGAAACAGCATATAGATCCTTCTCGCGAATTGGATGCAAAGGCATTTGAGGGTACCGATATATTATTTACAAGTAATGCAGCAGATTTAGCGAAAGCTCATTTTCACATCGTAGCAGTACCTACCCCTGTAGACGAACATCGGGTACCTAATTTAAAACCAGTTTTAAGTGCTTCTGAATCTGTTGGGAAATATCTAAAAAAGGGAGATTATGTAATTTATGAATCTACCGTTTATCCTGGATGTACTGAAGAAGATTGTTTGCCAGTATTAGAAAAATTTTCTAAGCTAATTGGAAGAGAAGATTTTAAAATAGGATACTCTCCGGAAAGAATCGTTCCGGGTGATAAAGTCAAAACACTGACGACAATAGTAAAGATTGTTTCGGGATGTGATGAAGAGTCAGCAGAGGAAATCGCCAAAGTTTATGGAAGTATAATCACTGCTGGAATTTATAAAGCAACTTCTATAAAAGTAGCAGAAGCCGCAAAGGTGATAGAAAATACCCAGAGAGATTTGAATATTTCATTAATGAATGAATTATCGATCATCTTTGACAGAATGGACATTGATACGCAAGAAGTTTTAGCGGCCGCCGGAACCAAATGGAATTTCTTAAAATTCTATCCTGGTTTGGTAGGAGGACATTGTATAGGGGTTGATCCCTATTATCTACTTTATAAATCGAAGCAATTAGGATACGACCCTCAAGTGATTTTAAGTGGGAGAAGAATCAATGACCAGATGCCTGCTTTTGTTGCCAAACGACTGGTGCAAATTTTATTACAAAAAGGAAAAAGCCCACAGCAAGCCAAAGTTTTGGTAATGGGTATCACTTTTAAAGAAAATGTTTCCGACATCCGAAATTCAAAAGTCGTAGATCTGATCCAGGAACTAATGGAATATTCTATCAACGTTCATATCGCAGATCCAAATGCGTCACCAAATGAGGTGGCAAGAGAATATAAATTATCATTGATTGATAAACTTTCAGACGATTATGATGCAGTAGTTGTAGCTGTTAATCACAAAGAATATCTTTCATTAGATGAAAGGTACTTTAAATCCATTATGGGGGAAAACCCAATCCTAATGGACATCAAAGCCATTTATGAACCCTCCAAAAATGGGATGGTATATTGGCGATTGTAAAAAAATACTAAACGAAGAACACCTTATATATAATTAAGGAGACACACAGTTTTTAATGACTAACAGCACCACATACGAAAACCACCTTGATGCCAATGACTCCCGTTGGTTTGCTATCTATACTCCTTATAAAAGGGAAAAACTCGTATGCCGTCAATTACAGAAAAAAGGAATTACCGCTTATTTACCGGTACAACAATTAGTACGTCGCTATACGCGTAAAATTCGTAAAGTAGAACTTCCCTTGATTAGTTGCTACGTCTTTGTAAAAATTACCAAAAAAGAATATATCCGGGTATTGGAAACGGAACAAGTCATGGGCTTTGTGAAATTCTCTGGAAATTTAATTGCTATTCCAGATGTAGAGATGGAATTGATGAAACGTATTTTGGGAGAAGGATTAGAAATTAATGCGGAGAAGCAAATATATCAGGAGGGAGATGAAGTAGAAGTGATTAGTGGAAACTTAGTTGGAACAAAAGGCAGATTGTGTTCCATCCAAGGCAGAAAGCAGTTTTTGGTAGATCTCGAATTTTTGGGATATACTTTACAGATAAATATTGATCCAAGCTTACTTCGTAAAGTAAACAATGGATTTTTAATTGCTTCAAAAAATTAGGAATTACTAGTTTTTTGAATTCATATTTTTTCTTTCATCGGGGGATAAGTGCGACTTATCGTTGGCGAAGCCGTATCTCAAGATGAAATATTTGATTATTAGCAAACGAAATATAAAATGAATTATCACCTCAATCATCTAAAAGAATTAGAAGCCGAATCAATTTTTATATTGAGAGAAGTTGCTGCTCAATTCGAAAATCCAGTGTTAATGTTTTCTGGAGGTAAGGATTCCATTCTCATGGTTTACCTCGCCCAAAAAGCATTTCACCCTGCAAGAATTCCTTTTCCCTTACTCCATGTAGATACAGGACATAATTTTCCGGAAGCCATTAAATTTAGAGACGATCTCGTTGAAAAAATGGGAGCTAGACTTATCGTGGGTTCTGTACAAGAAGCCATTGATACTGGAATGGTTACAGAAGAGAAGGGGTTTAATGCTAGCCGAAATGGATTACAGACAGCTGTATTACTGAATGAATTAGAAAAAGGTAAATTCGACGCTGCTCTGGGGGGTGCCCGAAGAGATGAAGAAAAAGCAAGAGCAAAAGAACGTTTCTTTTCTCACCGCGATGAATTCGGTCAGTGGGATCCCAAAAACCAACGACCTGAATTGTGGAATCTTTTTAATGGGGACAAACGTATGGGAGAACACTTTCGAGTATTCCCAATTAGTAACTGGACCGAGCTAGATGTTTGGCAATACCTTGCAATGGAAAAGGTAGAATTACCTTCTCTATATTTTGCACACACTCGAAAATGTTTTTGGAGAGATGGAATCCTACTCGCAGACACTCCTGTAATTCCTAAAAAACCTACCGAAGAAGTGGTAGAACTAATGGTGCGTTGTCGGACTATTGGGGACATGACTTGTACCGGAGTTTCTCCTTCCAAGGCAGATACGCTGGAAGCCATTATCGAAGAAGTAGCCACCACTCGAATTACAGAAAGAGGCGGACGTTCTGATGATAAACGATCTGAAACTTCTATGGAAGATCGAAAGAAGCAAGGGTATTTTTAATAGGGTATATGGTTTACGGTTTGGGTGGACGAAATATTGTATAAATCTCTTCCCCCGCATACCGTCCACTAAAACCTATTAAAACCATGGGAGATTTTCGAAAACTCAAGATATAGCAAAAAGCGAAAGGCTTAGCCGGTACAATTTACAAAATCACAAACACTGGCGCAATTAACAAAGACTTCGGATAGCTTAGTACCGAAGTGGTAACACCTTTTAATTGATAAAGCAGAAAAAATATCTGCAATGCTATACAAATTAATTCAACACAGGATAGGAGCTTAGCGGTCTATGATCTGCGGTATTTCGTCAACCGCAAACCCCACACCGCAAACCTCATACCGTTAAAATAAAAAAAATGGATAATCAAGAATATCAAAAAATGGAACTCCTTCGCTTTACTACCGCAGGTAGTGTAGATGATGGAAAAAGTACGCTTATTGGTAGACTTTTATACGATAGTAAATCTATCTTTCAAGATCAATATGAAGCGATGGAAGCAAGTAGCTTACGTCGGGGAGAGACGGAAGTAAATCTAGCCTTACTTACCGATGGTTTAAAAGCAGAAAGAGAACAAGGAATTACTATTGATGTAGCCTACCGGTATTACTCGACCCCAAAGAGAAAATTTATAATTGCAGATACACCAGGCCATATTCAATATACCAGGAATATGGTAACCGGAGCATCCACGGCAAATGTTGCTTTGGTTTTGATTGATGCAAGAAAAGGAGTAGGAGAGCAAACCAAAAGGCATGCTATTATTGCTTCCTTATTGCAAATTCCTCACTTGGTTATATGTATCAACAAAATGGATTTGGTGGATCACTCTCAAGAGGTTTATGAAAAAATCAAAAATGATTTTACAGAATTCTCTTCTAAGTTAGATATCAATGATATGACCTTCATTCCGATCTCTGCTTTGAATGGAGATAATGTGGTTGATAAATCTATGAACATGGATTGGTATGGTGGCACCACCTTGATGTACTATCTAGAGAATGTACACATCAGCAGTGACCATAACTTTATTGATCCACGTTTCCCTGTTCAATATGTGATTAGACCAAATACGGATGAGCATCACGATTATCGAGGCTATGCCGGACGAGTAGCAGGAGGGGTTATGAAAAAAGGAGACAAGGTAGTCGTATTGCCTTCTGGATTTACCTCAAAAATTAAAAAGATAGATACTTACGACGGAGAAGTTGATGCGGCCTTTCCTCCAATGTCTGCTACTATTTTATTAGAGGATGAAATAGATATTAGTCGAGGAGATATGATCGTTCGGCAAAACAATCAACCGGATGCCACACAGGACTTAGAACTAATGGTGTGCTGGTTCAATGAAAAGCCGCTTAAGCTGAATGGGAAATATAAAATCATGCATACGACCCAAGAAGCAAGATGTGTAGTGAAAGAGGTGCGTTACCGCTTAGATATCAATACCCTCCATAGAGACCTGGAGGATAAAAATATTGAGATGAATGAAATTGCGCGTATCGTCATCCGATCTACCAAACCATTATTCGTTGACTCTTATCGAAAAAATAGAATTACAGGTAGTGTGATTATGGTAGATGAAGGAACGAATGAAACGGTGGCTGCAGGAATGGTGATTTAGGAAACGGTGTAGCTTTGCTGAAAATTCGTGTAAACCAATTTTAGCACACGATATTTCGTCAACCGCATACCGCATAAAAATACTAATAGGTGATCAAGCAGCCCGGAGCTAGTTTTTACCCAACCCGCTCCGGGAGGCTTTTTAATCACACAAGAATAAATACTACGAGAGACAGTACAGATGCACAAGAAAAGAATTGTTTTATCTGATTGAAAAACTGATTTACTCATAACTTAAGACTAACAATGAAAGGAATTATCCTCGCCGGCGGATCCGGCACTCGCCTTTACCCTATAACCAAAGCTATTTCTAAACAGCTAATGCCAATCTACGACAAGCCAATGATTTATTATCCCTTGTCGATTTTGATGCTTTCGGGAATTAAAGAAATTTTAATCATCACCACACCTGAAGATAGCCCTCAATTCCAAAGGCTCTTAGGAGATGGAAAAGAATTGGGCTGTAGCTTTAACTATGCAGTTCAACATGTACCCAACGGATTAGCGCAGGCTTTTGTAATAGGAGAGGAGTTTATCGGAAATGATAAAGTAGCACTCGTTTTGGGAGACAACATTTTTTATGGCTCAGGTTTAAGTAAATTATTGCAATCGAGTGTAGACGTAAAAGGTGCAAAAGTTTTTGCTTATCCCGTTTCGGATCCGGAACGATATGGCGTAGTGGAATTTGATGAGGACAACAAGGTTATTTCCATCGAAGAAAAACCAGCAGAACCCAAATCAAAATTTGCAGTGCCTGGATTGTACTACTATGATAATCAGGTCGTAGAGATTGCAAAAAATATAGCTCCTTCTGCTCGGGGAGAATATGAGATCACCGATGTGAATCGAGTGTACCTGGAGAAAGGGGAATTGAGTGTAGGGGTTATGGATCGTGGAACGGCTTGGTTGGATACTGGAACCTTTGATTCTTTGCATGATGCGACGGAATTTGTCAGAGTGATTGAGAAACGACAGGATTATAAAATCGGTTGTATAGAGGAGATTGCTTATCGGATGGGGTATATAGATAAATTGCAGTTGTTGGAAATTGCGAAACCTTTGGTTAAGAGTGGATATGGAGAATATCTAAGAGGTATTGTTGAATGAAGGAAGGAAATCAAATAACAGTAAAAGAGGACGAAATCACACTTAAGGAGTTAATTCTTAAGGTACAGGAATTTTATCGAGAGGTACTTAGGAACTGGAAAATTGTAGCGGTATTCCTCGTTTTAGGAGGCTCTTATTTTTTATACACTGCTATTACTACTCCGGTAACTTATGTAGCGGACATGACGTTTATGGTCAATGAAGAAAGCGGCGGTAGCAACGGCGGCATGGGTTCTATTTTAGGACAGTTTGGACTTGGCGGCGGCGGTGGTGGAGAATTCAATCTTGATAAAATCGCAGAGCTATCGAAGTCTTTGCGGATTACCAAAGAGGCTCTATTTGAAAAAGCAGTAGTGAAAAATAAATTGGATTATTTTGCCAATCATATTATAAAGGCAGAACAAATTCACGAAAAGTGGAAAAAAGATACGACGGGGTTAAAAGACTTTTATTTTACCAATAGTGAAATAGAAAAATTTGGTAAGACAGAAAGAAGGGCATTGAAAATTGTCTATAACCAAGTAAAAGGAAATCCAAATATAGAGCCACTAATGCTTGTGTATTACGAAAAGGAAACTTCTATATTAACGATGGAGGTTGAAAGCCAATCGGAAGAATTATCTATTCTCTTTTTAAAAGAATTGTACGAAAAAGTCAGTCAGTTTTACATCAAAGAAAGTACAGATAAACCCAAAGCTACTTTTGACAAATTAAAGGAAAAAAGAGACTCTATAAGTCAAGAACTTGCGAGGAAGGAATCTTTACTCGCAAAAGCTATTGACAGCAATATTGGATTGGTTTCCAGATCTGCTCAATTGAAAATTGATCGATTGCAAAGAGATGTACAAATGCTTAGTGTCGCTTATGCGGAAATCGTAAAAAACACGGAAATGGCAGCCTTTAATTTAAAAATTGCAATGCCCTTTTTCCAAGTCATTGATGAACCTTTTTCTCCTCTTAGACCCAACAGGGAATCTAAAATTAAAGCAATAATATTAGGAGCCTTTTTAGGAAGTTTCCTCGCAATAATAATCATCATCGGTAGAAAAATCTATCGAGATGCAATGGTTTGATTCTTATTATTTATTAAAATCAAAATTATGAATCCTTGGCAAGACAAGAAAGTTTTAATCACTGGTGTTTGTGGAACAGTAGGGACAGAACTACTTAGACAACTAGTAGATTTAAATGTTAAATCAATTGTGGGTGTCGATAGCAATGAAAGCGAATTATTCTTTGCTACACAGCCATACAGAAATAACGATGATATCAATTTTTACCTATGTGATATTACCAATAAATCTGAATTGAGGAGATTATTTAAAGGAATTGACATCGTATTGCATGCAGCAGCGCGCAAGCATGTTATCCTTTGTGAAAAATCCCCTTCGGAGGCGGTTCGTACCAATATCCTTGGTACGCAAACACTCATTGATGTAGCCTTAGAAATGGAGGTGGAAAGAGTCATCTTTACTTCTTCTGATAAAGCAGTAAACCCAACGAATGTAATGGGAACGTCCAAACTGATGGGCGAACGGTTAATGACCGCTGCGAATGCTTCTAGAAAAGGACAATACCCCATCTTTGCTTCCACTCGATTTGGAAATGTTTTAGGATCTAATGGATCTGTAATTCCACTCTTTAAGAAGCAAATACAAAATGGAGGACCGGTTACTTTAACCGATGAAAGAATGAGCCGTTTTGTGATGACCATCGAAGAAGCGGCCAAACTCGTACTACAATCTGTTTTTCTCGCTCACGGAGGAGAAGTTTTTGTAACCAAAATGCCAATTATCCAAATCAAAGATCTGGCGACTTCAATGATTGAAATCATCAAGGAGAAAGAAGAAATTTACGAGGAGATTGAATTAAAGATCATTGGAGCAAAAGCAGGAGAGAAAGTTTATGAGGAACTCATCAATGAGGAAGAGATAAGACGGACCGTTGAGATTGATGATTTCTTTGCGGTATTACCTGCTTTCAAATCTGTATACAAAGACATTGAATATACTTTCAACGGAGTGGAACAAAAACCAGTGGATCGAATCTATAGATCTGATCTCGAGCCTTCTATGAATGTAGAGGAATTGAAACAATATTTGATTGAAGAAGAATTACTATACAACAAAACGGAAGTACTTAATTAGTCTAATACTTTTAAATAAGGAACGGAAAAAAATTGATGATTTTATTTACTAGGTGAATCTTCGATTTCCGTCAAATTACTAAGCCGGAGAAAAATCAATTTTCCACAAATCTATCTTTAACATGCGTATAATCATTTTAGGCGGTGACGGTTATCTTGGATGGCCTACATCAATGGACCTTGCCGCAAAAGGTCATGAAGTATTATCTATAGATAACTACTCTAGAAGAACAATTGCGATGCAAACGTCTTCTGAGGCTTTGATTCCTACTCCTAACCTGGAGGATAAAGCAAAGCTATTTAAATCACTGACGGGAAAGACCATAAATGTCGCAATTGGAGATTTGAAAGATTATCGTTTTTTAGAAAACCATATCAAAGAATTTCAGCCAGATGCAGTGGTTCATTATGCAGAACAACCTTCTGCACCGTATTCTCTTAAAGGATATGAAGAGGCCCACTATACCTTGAAAAATAACCTGGAAGTTACTCATAACTTAATTTGGGCAATTCTAAAAAACAAACCAGAGTGCCACATCGTGAAATTAGGGACGATGGGAGAATATGGATGTCCCAATATTGATATTGAAGAAGGTTGGTTAGAAATAGAACACAAAGGTCGTAAAGATAAATTTTTGTTTCCTAGAGCAGCTGGAAGTTTGTACCATACCACGAAAGTTTTAGATACGGATTTACTTTGGTTCTATGTAAGAACCTACGACCTTAAAGTTACTGACCTTATGCAAGGTCCCGTTTATGGTCTTTCTACTGCCGAATCTGATTTGGATGAACGACTATTGCCTAATTTCCACTACGATGATATTTTTGGTACCGTTGTCAATCGCTTTTTAGTGCAAGCTGTAGCGGGTGTTCCTTTGACGGTTTATGGAAAAGGTGGACAGGTTAGAGGTTACCTTAATTTGAAAGATACTTTGCAATGTGTAGATCTTGCTTTAAATAACCCAGCAGAGAAACGCGAACTAAAAATTTATAATCAATTGACTGAGACCTTCTCAGTAAACGAATTGGCCGATAAGGTTCAGGAGGCGGGTAAACTAGTTGGAATTGACGTAGAAATTAAATCTATTCCGAATCCAAGAAGAGAACCAGAAGATCATTATTACAACCCTGCTAACACCGGATTATTAGAGCTAGGATTGCAACCGAACTTTATGACTCCCGAAGTATTGGCAGATATGATGAAATTAGCTTTAAAATATCGAGACAATATCGATGAAGCTAAAATTTTTCCACGAGTAAAATGGAGTAAATAATGAATTGGTTAATAACAGGCGGCTGCGGATTTTTAGGAAAAAACCTAATAAAAGAACTTCTTCAGAAAGAAGAAAATCTTTCGATTAGAGTCATTGATAATTTTTCCGTTGGCAAGAAAGAAGATTTATTTTATGCTACGGATGCCATTGAACAGGTTTCTATGGAGGATGCCGATTGGGCAAGCAATAAAGTGCAAGTGATAGAGGGGGATATTATGGATGCAGATCTGGCAAAGCAAGTAACATCCGGAGCAAATGTGATTGTCCATTTAGCGGCCAATACAGGAGTAGGTCCTTCT
The DNA here is from genome assembly GCA_938015925.1 of uncultured Saprospiraceae bacterium. GTDB lineage: Bacteria > Bacteroidota > Bacteroidia > Chitinophagales > Saprospiraceae > CALLVY01. The sequence goes on along the minus strand of CALLVY010000588.1, from coordinate 58,213 downwards.
GTAGAAAACCCAAGAATGGATTGTATGACCAATGTGGTTGGAACGTTTAATTACCTCGAAGGTTGTCGAAAAAATAAAGTCGACCGTTTTGTTTTTGCTTCTAGCGGCGCTCCTATCGGCGAATGTATTCCACCGATACACGAAGAGATGCCCTGTCATCCGGTTTCCCCTTATGGAGCAAGCAAGCTAGCCGGAGAGGCCTATTGTTCCGCTTATTTTCGATCCTATGGAGTGAATACTATTGCCTTGAGGTTTGGAAATGTTTATGGCCCGGGATCTACGCATAAGAGTAGTGTAGTTGCTAAGTTTATTCGCCAGGCAATGAATGGAGAAACCTTGGAAATTTATGGCGATGGCTCCCAAACCAGAGATTTCATCTATACCGGAGATTTAGTAAATGCTATTTGGTTAGCAGGAACAAAAGAAGGAATAGGAGGGGAGATATTCCAAATAGCAACCAATCGAGAGACAACTGTATTGGAAGTAACAGAAGAGTTATTGGAAGTTTTGAAAGATTTTGGTACCAGTGATGTGAAATTGGTTCATGGTCCAAAAAGAGTAGGAGATGTGATGAGAAACTTTTCGGATACCAGTAAAGCGAAAGAAGTATTGGGATGGGATAATCAAATAGATTTAAAGAAAGGACTTAAACTCACGGTTAAAGATTTAGTTAAAGTCAAACTTTGAAAAAGAAGGGAATTAGCATTCAAGCAAACGGCCTTGATCATGAGAGAAATGGAATAATGAGGAAAAACAAGATTATCTTTTAATGAGTTCATTAAAGAAGAAGGTTTTAGTAGGGTTCTTTTGGCAAGGTTTAGATCGTTTTGGAATACAACTTTTGACCTTGATTTTCAGCGTTTTTCTATTGAGGATACTAAGTCCTCAGGATTATGGTTGGATGGGGATGATTCTTGTTTTTTATGGCCTTTCGGAAGCTATCATTGATGGTGGTTTTGGAGATGCATTGATTCAGCGGAAAGAGGTTAGTCAAACAGATTTATCTACGGTCTTTTGGGCTAATATCGCTATTGGGATTGCCTTGTTTTGTTTAGGTCTGTTATTAGCACCCTTGATTGCGATGTTCTATGGGGAACCAAAGCTTACACCATTAGCCAGAGTTCTTGCCTTTTCTTTTTTATTAGCTTCTTTGAATGTTGTTCAAAGAACATTAATTAAGAGATCGCTAAATTTTAAAGCTTTATCTATCATTAATATTTCAGCTTTAATTTGTGCCCAGGGAACGGGACTGATGCTGGCCTATAGAGATTTTGGTGTTTGGAGTCTGGTAGCCATACAAATCATCAATTATAGCATCATGGCTATCGGATTATGGTTTTCTAATAAATGGCGACCCTCCTTTGTCTTTAGCAAAGCTTCTTTGAGTACTCTTTATGGATTTAGTATTAATGTATTAGGCTTTAATTTATTAAATAAATTGGCTGCAAAATTTGATCGAATTTATATTGGAAAGTTTTTAGGCGTCGCTTCGCTCGGGTTTTACGAAAATGCCAGCCGCTTAATGACAAAACCAGTTTCGAGTTTTTCAGGAACTTTCTTCAATGTCTTATTTCCTTCTTTTTCCAAGATAAGTGAGGACACCGAAAAATTAAAGAGTACTTACATAGAGGCGATGGCGATGGTTTCCTTTTTTATTTTTCCTGGTTTGCTAGGATTGTTTTTTTCTGCAGACCTTATCGTTAAATTACTTTTTGGGACAAAATGGTTACCCATGATTCCTTTGTTCCAGATATTCTGTATCCAAGGCTTAATGATTAGTCTTTCGCCAATTTCCAATAGCATCATTTTAGCACTTGGAAAAAGTAAAATGATCTTTAATTATGGTTTATTGGCGCAAGGACTCAAAGTTTTCTTCTTTTTGACGCTAGGACATTTTTATGGATTAAAAGGGGTAGCCCTGGGAATAACGATAAACTCGATTGTTATCTTTTTTATTAGACAACGAGCAATAAACAAGGTTGTTGAATTGAATTTTTTCCCACATTACTTTCCTTTGTTTAAGAACTTGATCATAGCTCTGATTATCGGATTTTTACTATTTTCCTTTAGTCATTTTATTAGTGATTTTACCCATTCCGTAGCACTGTTTCTATATTGGTCTGTATGGACAATTCTATTCTTTGGCTTCTCTTATTTTTTCAATAATGAGCAACTCCTAAGAATATTGAATTTTGTTAAAGTGTTGCTTGATAAGAAGCCCAAAATGGAAGAATTTTCTAATTAATAAAAAATTAACTAATGCTGTATCCTTCGACTGAAAAAGATACGGGAGTTTTAAAAAAGAATATTCCCGTCACCAAACCATTTCTTCCTCCTAAAGAAGAATACCTCGAATATTTATCAAAAATTTGGGATCGCAATTGGCTAACAAATAATGGCCCCAACGTCAAAGACTTAGAGAAAAAATTAGAAAAACATCTGGATATCCAGAATCTTCTTTTTTTAACCAATGGAACAATAGCTATCCAGATAGCCATCAAAGCACTGGAATTAAAAGGAGAAGTAATTACTACCCCCTTTTCTTATGTGGCGACGACCTCAAGTCTGGTCTGGGAAAATTGCACCCCCGTTTTCGTTGATATTGATCCCGGAACATTTAATGTAAACCCAGAGTTAATTGAAAAAGCCATCACCAAAAATACCACGGCGATTTTAGCAACACATGTTTTTGGAAATCCTTGTGATGTGGAAGCCATCCAGGATATCGCGAATCGAAATGGCTTAAAAGTTATATACGATGCTGCCCATTGTTTTGGCGTCAACTATAAAGGCATGTCTCTTCTGGAATATGGCGATATAAGTACGCTTAGTTTCCACGCCACAAAGTTATTCCACACGGTTGAAGGAGGAGCGGTTGTCACCGCAAATAAAGAGCTTCAAGCCAAAATGCTTTATCTCAGAAATTTTGGACACGATGGACCAGAACGATTTGCAAATTTAGGAGTGAATGGAAAAAACTCAGAATTCCACGCGGCTATGGGACTTTGCAATTTGAAATACATCGATGACATTAAAGCCAAAAGAAAAGAGCAATATCAGACCTACTTGGAATTACTCCAGGATAGCAATCTGAAATTTCAGCAAATAAGGAATGAGACAGACTATAATTTTTCTTATTTCCCAGTAGTCTTCGAATCTGAAAATATACTTTTTAAGGTAATTGAAAAGCTCGGAGAAATGGGAATCAAACCTAGGAGGTACTTCTATCCATCCTTGGCCAAACTTCCTTATGTAGAGAAAAATTATGACCTTCCTGTGGCGGATAAAACGTCCAAATCAGTTCTTTGCTTGCCGCTTTATCACAAGTTGGAATTAGAGGATATTGAGCTTATCTGTCGCATCATTAAACAAAATACTTAATAGATCCATAATGAAGAAAAAATTATTGATGCTTGGTGGTGCAGATATTCAGGTGACCGCCATCGAAGCAGCAAAAAAATTGGGTTACTATGTGATTACCGCAGATTATAAACCGGACAATCCGGGTCATCAAATATCTGATGAGTACCACAATGTAAGCACCACCGTTTTAGAGGAAATCTACGAACTCGCTCAAAAACTACAAATCGACGGTATCTCTTCTTATGCTTCCGATCCTGGAGCACTTACCGCAGCCTATGTAGGAGAAAAAATGGGGATTCCTTCTAATTCTTTTGAAGCCATTAAATTATTGTCGGATAAAGTAACCTTTCGACAAATTCAAAAAGATGCGGGAGTACCTTATCCACTTTTTTTTGAAGTGAAAAGTGGAGCTGACATTGCTGAAATTCTGAACAGAGAACAAAAGCGATTCATTATAAAACCTGTTGATTCTTCCGGTAGCAAAGGAGTGACCATTTTGGGTAAAGAAGATATTGATCAGGTGGAAGCGCATTTTACGGATAGCGTTTCTTTTTCCAGAATTGATAAAGTTATTCTGGAAGAACACATTCAAAGAGACGGATTTTTGATGTCAGGAGATGTATTGGTTCAGGATGGAGAAATTGTCTTCAATTGTTTTGGAGATGTTCACTTTAACGATTCGATTAATGGTCTGGTTCCAAGATCTATTTCTCTACCAGCATCAAAGCCAAAAGAATTTTTCAAAGAGGTATCAGAAGATTTAAAGAAAATCTTTGCTCAAGTAGATATTAAATTGGGCACCTTTAATGTTGATGTGATCGAATGTGAAGATGGCCGCCCAATGGTTATTGATATCGGGGCCCGCAATGGAGGAAACATGCTCAATGATATTATTCATTATCATACAGGTTATGATCTGATTTCTTCTTCTATTTTGCAATGCATGGGCGATCCAATTTTAGCAGTTGAAGGGACAAGCTTAGGAGCATGTTATTCTCATTATGTCATTCATTCTGATAAAAGTGGCGTTTTTGAAAGTTTAGATATTTCAGAAAGAATCAAAGAAAAAATAATTTATCAGTCCGTATTATCGGTTAAACCAGGAGACCCGGTAAATAAGTTTATCAACTCTGGATGCCGACTTGGTTTGTTACTGCTTAAGTATGATAGCTTTGAGGAAATGCAAGAACTACTAGGAACGAACTTAAAAGACGATATTTTAATTAAATTAAAAAAGAACAATTTTGCTGAAAGACTTGAATTGGAAACACCAGCTTCTTAATAATGATTTACTAAGTCAATCAGAGCCAGATGAATTTGGAATCTACCAGGGAAAGGTAGAAAAGAATTCCGGAATTGAGTTTCATGATAGCAAACCTAAAGGTGCGAACCTTCGGGAATTAAGTCAATTTGAACTACACCAGGCAGGTTGGGAGACGCCTTTTTATCAAGAAATCATTAGTACCTATCTTGAACATCTCGATCCCCAAAATGCAGTAGTCGCAGACTTAGGTTGTGGCGACGGTAGATTCACCCAGTTTTTATTAGAGCAGGGTTTTCAAAAAGTAATCGCCTTGGATGCCCATCATGTTCCTTTGCAATCCCTGGCCGGATATTTAAAGAAACATCAACTAGAAGAAAAAGTGTTACTGATTCATTCTAGTCTTGATGACATTCCTATTGAAAAAGAACAACTGGATGCCCTTTTAGCAATCAATGTTTTTTACTATATGGGAGAAAAAACTTTTTCTTCCATGCAAAATGCCATTGCGCTTATTAAGCAAAATGCCATTGCAATAATTACAGAGCATAATTACGAAGCCATTTTACTTAGAGCTTTAATGTTCAATGGCCTGGAAGGATTTATGAAAGTGGCGACCGAACAAAAGTTTAAGGAAACCGATCAGTCAGATGATTTTTGGTTTCCGGTTAAGAAAAAAGCTGAAATTAGAGAGAATTGGGAAAAATTAAATTTAGAGATCCTGGACGAAAAAGGGATTACTATTTTTCACCAATTTTTAAATATACTTAGAAGTAAAAATCAAGTTCAAATAGAAGAAATAGAAGAAAATTTGAACGAATTATGGAATCTTTTCAAATACCTTCATCAACATGGATCTTTTAACAAAACAACCCTCTTCAAACTTCAAAAGCGATGAGAAGCCTCGAATCTATCAATCAATTATGGATTCTATAGGCAATACCCCATACTTCCTTTTCCAACAGGAGGAACTTCCAAATGTAAATTTATATATAAAGCACGAAGGATTAAATCCTTCTGGAAGTATCAAGGATCGGGCAGCAACGTATAATATTAAAGCTGCAGAGGAAAATGGAGACTTAGTAAAAGGGAAAACAATTTTGGATGCCAGTAGTGGAAACATGGCTTGCGCCTTGGCGTACTATGGCCGCCAGCTAGGGTACAAAGTAGAAGTGATTTGTAATACAAAGCTCACGGAAGACAAGAAAAATTTCATCGAATATTTTGGTGCTACCTGTACGGTACATGGAGATATTACGGTGGAGGGAAACCGACGTTGTGCGGAAATCATGAAAACAAAAGAAGGGCAAGAGAAATATTGCTTTTTGGACCAGTTGCATAATTGGGCAAACCCTAAAGCCTCTTACGAAACATTAGGACCAGAAATTCTCAAGGCATTTCCAAAGGTAGCTGCGGTAATTGGATCAATGGGATCTGGAGGAAGTATGTTGGGTACCTCTACCTTTTTGAGAGAGCAAAGTCCAAATACAAAAATATTTACTTCGCAAGCGGCCGCAGGCACAAAGATTCCAGGAACAGGAGGATTTGACGATGGAGATTATATCACTCCCTTTATTCAGAAGATGATGGATACTGGATTGTATCATGATACGGAGAAAGTGCATCAACACGAAGCGGAAGAAAAAACAATCCAATTGGCAGATCAGGGAATCTTCGTAGGTTTCCAGGGTGGGGGAGTTGTTCATGCTGCTTTAGCGTGTTGTAAACGACATAATATCGAAGGAGATGTGGTTGCAATCATGGGAGATTCAGGATGGAAAAATATGGAAAAGCTTCAGAAATTAATTAAGAAATAATGTTTAGAAATAGCTACCAAACCACCGTATACAATACCCCTATTTTTGTAGGTTATGGCAAATCTCATTCTAGCTTTGGAGAGATTGTTCAAGGGCGATTATCTTCGGGAGAAGATTTTCTGGTTACCCTGCCTATAGACCTTTGGTCTATCTGCAATTTGACTTGCGTCAAGAGAAAAGGGCCACTAGTAATCAACTGTGATTTATATAAATCAAAGGATGTCGCTTTAAGGCTGCTCGAAAAATTAGGAATCACCCAAGATGTAGAATTGACGATATCTTTTAGCAGAAATATTCCTGTGGGAAAAGGCTTGAGTTCTAGTACTGCTGATATGCTTTCAACGGTTAGAGCATTACAAGAAATTTTTGGTTTTTTATTACGCAACAAAACGATTTCTGAAGTTTTTATTTCCATAGAACCTCATGATGGATTAATGTATAAATCGTGTATCATCTATAATCACCGTAAAGGGCATTTGATTAAAGATTTGGAATACATTCCATCTTATTGGGTGGTTGCAGTAGACTTGGGTGGAGTAGTAGATACCGTTTCTTTTAATCATAATCTAAACTTCACCCCACAGTGTTCTCAGGAATATGATCTCCTCTATCATGACCTCATTGAAAGCTTCAAGAATAAAGATGATATTGGAATAGCCAAGTGTGCAACTAAATCTTTTGAGATTTTCAACAACCGGGCTAAGGATCCTTTTCGAACGAAAATACTAAAGACCTATAAGGATACAGGAGCTATTGGCCTTTTGAATACCCATAGTGGAACTTGTGTGGGCTATATTTTTCCTAAGTCTCTCTCGGGAGAAGAAGTTGAGCAGAAAGCAAACCTTCTGACCGAGCAGTTTGACTTGCCTGTCTTTATTACCGGAACACTTAGATTATTAAATTAAGAATACTTTAGAAATAGATGGAAAGCTTACCCTTCAATGTTGTTTGGTTATGTGGATTACCTCGATCTGGTACGAGTTGGGTAAGTCAAATATTCGATAGTGTTTCTACCACGACATTCAGAATGGCTCCTCTTTTCTCCTATGCGTTTAAAAATGCAGTGAACGAGGATTCATCGAATGAGGAGTGGCAGGATTTTTTTGTAAATGTTTATAATTCTAAAGATGCATTTTTGCTTCAGGAGGAGCGTAGAAAAAAAGGAGACTTTCCACTCACTAAAGACAAAGCAAGGATCCCTGAGCACTTGGTGATCAAAGATGTTCGCTACCATGAAGTACTGGAAAAAGTATTGGAACTTCCATCAAAACCCAAAGTAGTTTATATCGTCAGGAATCCATGTGCCGCTATTTATTCCTGGTTGAAATCCGCCAAGGAGTTTCCTAAAGATGCAGATCCTTTAGAAGAATGGTATACAGGGGATTGCAGGAAAATTAACCGACATGAATATTGGGGATTTAAAGATTGGCTTCTTCTGACAAAAAAATACCTCCGTCTCAGCGAGCAGTATCCGGATCAGGTTTACATCGCTCATTATGATAAAATGGTATTGAATCCATTGGAAGAAGTTTCCAAACTTTTGAAGTTTTCTAATCTTGAAATGGACGAGAATACGAAGCAATTTTTATTATCCTCTAATCAGAAAAACGATACCAGCGATTACTCCGTTTTTAAAGATAAATCGGTAGTGACGAAATGGAAGGGGAAACTTCATCCAAAAATAGAAGAGGAAATCAAGGCAAGTCTAAGTGAACCATCTTTGGCTGTCTTTTTAGATGAAAATTTTCAAAACTAGAAATGAATTAGTTAATGAACAGAGAAGAGAGTGTCTTTAATCCACTTTACGGAAATCCAACAACGCCATCAAATCCTATCGTCTCCATTTGCGTACCGACTTATAATCATGGAAAATTTATAGGTCCCTGCTTAGATAGCATTCTTGCACAAAAAGTGAATTTCCCAATAGAGATTATTATTGGGGAAGATAATAGTACAGATGATACGCGTCAGATTTGTATTGATTATGCAGATAAGTTTCCCGAAAAAATAAACCTTCATTTGAGAAGACGAGAGGATGTGATTTATATCAATGATCATCCGACCGGTCGATTTAATTTTATTGAAAATTTTAAAGCGGCCAAGGGAAAATATATTGCTTTATTACCAGGAGATGATTTTTGGACGGATCCTGATAAATTACAAAAGCAGGTTGATTTTTTAGAAGCTCATCCAGACTATGGTCTATCGGTGGGCAGAGTAACCGTTTTAGAAGATAAAACAGGAAAAACGACAGAGAAAAAAGAAATAGTAGACCCTGCAAAAAACGATACTTATTCTATTCGAGATTATTTAAGACAACTTTTTTCTCACACCTCCACCTTTGTATTTAGAAATAATTTTACTTTACCAGAATGGTTTTCGGATATTCCATTTGGAGATCAGGCAGTAGTGGTATTGGCTGCCAAAGATTCAAAAATAAAATTCCATAGCGATTTTTTTGCCACCTATAGGAGGAATATTGGTAGCGTATCTAACCAAAAAAGAAATCCTCAACGCAGGTATAAAAATAGATTGTACTACTATAATACGGTAAATGATTTCTTTGATGGGAAGTACAATACGCTTATGAAATTAAGAAAGGTGGAGTCTTACCTGATTTGCAAACAAAGAGAAAGTAAATATTCTGTTCAACTTTTTTTCTATAAAGCGATTACTTTCTTCTTTAAAAAAATCCGACACGCTTTCTGATTGTTGTGATAATATTTGACTGTTCGAATTATATAAAAAACGTAGACTCAAGGAAAAACTATAAGCTGTATGAAAGATACTCGTTCCAAAACCCAAGTTAGGCTAGCTGCAGCGAAACGCTTATTGATGAGGCAATACCTTAGAAAGCCTCTCGATCTGGTTTTAGTGCCAGAGTTTCCAAAATCAGGAGGCTCCTGGTTTTGTCAGATGTTTTCCGATGCGACGAGCATTCCTTTTCCAAGAAATGTCAGTCCCAATTTTGAAAGATGCATTATACATGGCCATTTTTTATATAAACCTTCGTTTGGAAAAACCTTAGCGGTTCTTCGGGATGGACGAGATGTAATGGTTTCGGCTTATTATCATTTTCTTTTTGAGCACGATAGAAATCCATCCTACAGCATCCAATATCATAGGTCGCGCCTGCACTTTGAAGAATATGAAGATATACAATCTAATATGCCTCGGTTTATTGAATATATGTTCACAGATTATGCTGCAGGACGATTTCATTTTTCGTGGAGTGATTTTGTAAATTCCTACCTTCAAAATGAGAATATATATCTGGTTACTTACGAAAATTTATTAAAAGATGCTCAGGCAGAATTGTCTGCTTCGATGACTTTCCTTGGCATCAATCACGATCGGGAACAAATTGGAAAGATTGTAGAAAAATACTCTTTCAAAAATCAAACTAAAAGAGAGCCTGGTACAGAAAATAAAAAAAGCTTTCTGCGTAAAGGAATCGCAGGGGATTGGAAAAATAATTTCAATCAAGAAGCTTGTGAAGTCTTTAACAAACTTGGCGGAAATGAATTAATTCTTGCGGGATACGAAAAAGATAAGAACTGGTTTTAGAAACTTTTGCTAATCCATCCTTAAAATAATAAATCAATTTGAAGTTAACTTTTTTTATAAATAACATTACCTGGATCCTCTTAATGTTGAGTGCCTGCAATTGCAAAACAGCGGGAAAGGCTCCATTAAATTCTTCTTCTTATGTGACCTCCGTTACAGATTTTGGAGCGAAAGGCGATGGAAAAACGGATGACACCAAAGCCATAGAAAGTGCCTTATCTTTCTGTAAAAAGAACAATAAAAATTTGTTTTTTCCAAAAGGCACCTATTTGCTAAAACCCATTTATTCTGCAAATTACCAGTTAAAAATAAATGGAAAAAACAAAAAAGTAAATGCGTGTATAAAAATTGATAACCTAAATAATTTTTCCATATCAGGAGAAGCAGGAAGCCAAATTATTGTGGATGCGCATACCGCGATTAATTTTTATGGAAGTGTTTTTAGTATAAATAATTCTAACAGCATAAACATATCGAATATTTCAATTGAAAGTCTTCAAAAATCAATCCCTAAGGCAGAGCTGGTCGCGGGGGTTTTGGTAAATAAATCTGATAATATTACCATAGATAATATTAAAATTGAAAGGCTGGGTTCTGGCATTAAATTTATTAGCTCTGCCAATTCTTTGGTAAAAGAATGTACCGTGTATGATTGTAAAGATACCGGACTGAATTTTACAAACACCAATAAAAACTGCATTGCATCTTTGTGCAAAATTGGAGGTTGTAAAGATGGAAATGCCACGATGTATGGAAAGAATGAAAGGTGTGGATTCGTTAATTGCACCTTCACCGGACGAGAAAAAGCAAGACAGTTGGCGGTTATCGAATCTTCTACCCAATGCTTTATTACGGATTGTATTTTTGATGGAGAAAATAATGCAGCGTGTAATGGGCCAATATTGAACCGATCCCAGTTTTGTATTGTCTCCGGGAATATCATAAAAGATGTCCACTATGGTATGATCGTTAGAGATACGGATGCTGCTGATGGGGGAGGTGTTTATTCTTATGGGAATACCTTTAGCAATAATTCCATCTTCTATGTTCACCAAAAAATAAAAGGACAAAGACCTCGTGGATGTTTGATTGAATATTCTAATAATACAAAAGTGATTGGCAATACTTATTACAGAGTTAACGGGCCTCAAATTGAAATCATTGACAGGAAAAAAGAATCCAAGGGAGCCGCAGGAAAAAATGCCAATACGATCATAAAAAATAATTCTTTTATTTTAAAGAATTCTCAACAGGGAGATGATTTGAGAACCTCCTTTTTTTGTTTTGATCAACCAGTATTATTGTGGAAAGGAAACTATGCCATTGAAAATTTAAATTTTTCAGACAATAGTGTTTTTGGAGATTCTAATTGTAAAAATTATGCCATCCAAATGAACCTTGCCAATCATTGTATCTTTTCTCAAAATACTTTTCAGGATCCTAATAAAATTACTCCCATCCCTACTTTTATAAATTTAGGAAAAGGAACAGGAAATACTATTTCCAACAACAAAGCTGGAAAGATCATGATCTCCGGAAAAAATAATGGTTTGAAAATTATTAATAATGAATTGTCCAGTCCCAATGATTTGATTAATCTATCAGTGGGTTTAAGTAATTCTTTAATTTCAGGTAATACTTTTAAATCTAAAAAAGCTTTTACCGGAAATATCGGAACACTTCGATCTGTAAGTATTCATTCTAATTTTTTAATTGATGGAACACTTATGGGGATTCAACAAACAGCGAACAAAAAGAGTAGCCAAATACGCATAGAGAATAATTTTACGAATTAATCTACTCCGGATCACTTAAAGTATCTTTTATACAAAACTTGATTTTTCTTTTTTCCTGTGAAATTTAACAAAAAAAAATTATTCTTTTTCTTCGCGATATTCTTTTTCTCCTTAATGGTACTCAACGTTCCAGGAACGGAGAGAGCCTTAATAAAATGGTATAGTGGAGGAACGCTCTTTTTTCTAGCTCTAATTTTTGTGAATTTCGGGCTCATTAGCATTCCCTCTTTTGCGGGCGTGTTTATAATCTTTATTACCGCCTTACCTTTTTTTGCATTATTTTTTGTCGATTCTATCTATTACTCTTGGGTCGATATTGAATTACAAGAGGATTTACCTTTGGTGATCTTTACAACAAAAATTTTATTTGTTTCGATCGCTATTTTTACCGCGACACTCATTGCTAAGGCAAAAGTATATAAATCACACGTCAGGCATAGCCTCGATAAATTTAGAATTCCGCTCTTTCTATTTGGAGTCCTTTTTTTGTTCTGCTGTTATATCGCAGAACCAGGACCATCTTTGTTGGCAGGGAGCTATACCGACACCATTAAGGGTAGAGCGAAAATGGGAGGGACTCTGGCAGGCGTTTTTATGTCCATTACCTGGGTGGGTTTGTTTATGTGTTATAAAAAATATCAAGGACTTTCTACACATAAAATTAAGGTGGCTCTTTTCTGGGCTTTTACGATTTTTGGATCTGTATACCTATTGCTTCACTCTCGTAGAACAGAGCTCATTGGGATATTTTCAATTTTATTTGTCGATTTATTTTTTGGGAAAAAGTTAAGAGCACAAATACCTTCCTTACTTCTTGGGCTTTCTTTGGGGCTGATGTTATTCTTGCTCGGTAGTCTTAGAAATGCGAAAGGAGGAATAACGAATGCAAGCTTTAAACAAATTTCGAATGCTTTTAATTCTGCTTCGGAAAGAGATGTAGGCCAGTATATTGTTTCTGCTCCTGCTGGATCTGGAAATATTTATACGACCATGTTGTCGGCGGTATACTTGGTAGATCAACCCTTTTATGGACTTCAACGCGGCGAAATTTTTAAGAGCTATTCCTATAGTTTGATTCCTTCAGATGTACTTAAAATACTTGGACTTAAACGGCCTCATTTTTTCAGTGATGATTTATATAAATATTCCGCTGGATATCATGGCGGCTGTTTTATCTTCGCACCCATTTACGCTAATTTTGGAATTGTCGGGCTTTTCTTTTTCGCCTATCTTTTAGGGGCACTTATGGCCTGGCTACATAAATCTTACTTTGAATCAACAGGGCTCAAAAAATACGTCACGCTAATTATTGTCTTTTACTTTATAAAAGGATTTTGGTATGAACCCATTTTCCTTCCAAAAGCACTTTACTTTACATTCATCGCCTATCTCTTACTGACCACTATTTTTAAAGAAAGGCCACAGAGTAAGAACTTATTGATGGAACCGTCGAACTAAATATCCTAATTGGGATTTACAAAAACACACAATACCGAGTTTTGAAAGTTATTAATATTTTGGAAGAAGGCCGTTTTGGAGGACCACAAAAACGAGTCGTAGAGGTAGCGGAAATACTTAAATTATCAGATATTGAAACGACTGTTTTAATACCTGATATGGACTCTGAGCGGATGCAATTAATGATGCAAGAAAAAGGAGTTGCTTATAAAACCTTGCCTTTGCACCGACTGACAAAAGATCCTCTGCACCTCTTAAAATACCTGCTCTTTTTTTTCTATGAAATATATTTAATTACTCAGTTTTTAAAGAAAACAAAACCTGATCTGGTTCACTGCAATGGTTCTTGGCAGATAAAAGGTATTATTGCGTCTAAGCTGGCGGGCATCCCCAATGTTTGGCATCTCAACGATACCTACATGCCTTCCTATATCAAATTGATTTATAACTTCACCTCGAAGTGGGCTTGTGATAATTTCATTGGAGCTTGTAAAAGAACCGTAGATTTTTATTTGTCCAACCTTCCTCAAAATAAAAAAGTGAAGGTGATTCAATCTCTGGTAGATACCACTATTTTTGCTCCTCATCAGGTCGAAGCGGATCCTGAAATCAATAAATATAAAGGAATCAAAATGGTCATGGTTGGGAACCTAAATCCAGTGAAAGGCCACAGAACGTTTATTGAAGCCGCCGCGAAATTTAATGGCCTTTCCAATATTGAAGCACAGTTTATCATGGTTGGAAAACGCTTGGAAAACCAAAAAGAATACATTCAATCCCTTGAAGATTTATGTAAAGAACAGCAAGTTCAAAATGCGCATTTTTTTGGGCAGAGCAATAATGTCAAAGGAATATTGGAGGCCGCGGATATATATGTATGTAGTTCTGACTTTGAAGCTTCTCCGATTTCCGTCTGGGAAGCTTTGGCGATGGCCAAGCCAGTTGTATCCACAGACGTGGGAGATGTAAAAGATATTTTCGAGCAAAATAATTGTGGCTTGGTAGTGCCGGTAAAAGACGCTGAAAAAATGGCTCAGGCTATTCTAAGATTGATAGAGGATCAAAAGCTAAAGGAGACTTTAAAAAATAATGCAAGAGCAACCGCAGTAAATAATTTTGATAAAAAGATATGTGCAAAAAATCATTCCGATTTTTATCACGAAATTTTAAACACACAAATAAAAAATACAGAATATGTACATCCTAGGTCTTAATGCATACCATGGCGATTCTTCCGCGTGTATTTATAAAGATGGAATTCTGATAGCAGGAACCGAAGAAGAGCGAATTCGTCGAATCAAACACTGGGCTGGATTGCCTACTGAAGCCATCCGGTTTTGTCTTGGTGAGGCCAATATAGGCTTGGAAGATGTTGATCACATTACCGTCTCCAGAGATCCTAAAGCTAAACTTGGATCTAAGCTGCTCCACACGCTAAAGAACAGAGTTTCTATTAAAGCACTTCTCAACAGAGGATCTAATTCTCTAAAGATAAACAGTATCGGAGAAGAAATTGCAAAAGAATTTGGTCTTGAATTTTCTAAGCTGAAAGCTAAAGTCCAATTTATAGAACACCACCGTTCTCATATGGCATCTGCTTTTCACATTTCTCCTTTTGAAAAATCTGCAATTTTATCTATAGATGGAATGGGCGATTTTTCTTCAACGATGAGAGGTATCGGTACGGGCAATAAACTTGAGGTGATCGATAGTGTTAGTTATCCGCATTCCCTTGGTATTTTTTATACGACATTTACTCAGTATTTAGGGTTTCCCCATTACGGTGATGAATATAAAGTGATGGGACTTTCCCCTTACGGAACACCCAAATATGCGGATGATATTTTAGGAGAAGTCATTCACTTAAAATCCAATGGCCTTTTTGAATTAAATGGCGATTATTTCCGACATTTTAAGGAAGGTGTAAACATGAATTGGAATGGTGGTATTCCCGATGTGGATGCGATTTTCTCCGAAAAGATGATTGAAAAATTTGGGCCATTAAGAAAGAAAGGCGAAAAACTCAGCCAATATCATATGGACTTAGCCGCTTCTGTTCAAAAAGTATCGGAAGTTGTTATCTTTCACATGGCGGAAGATTTATTTAAAAAGACGGGACTCAAAAATCTTTGTATTACCGGAGGCTGCGCTCAAAACTCTGTAGCCAATGGGAAGTTGTTGGAGAACACTTCTTTTGAAAAACTTTTTGTACCACCAGCAGGACATGATGCGGGTACGGCTACCGGTTCGGCGCTCTACTATTATCACCACGTTTTGGGTAATCCAAGAATGCCGTTTAAGCCAGAACCTTATACTGGTATCGCTTTTACGAATCTAGAGGTTAAAGAATATTTGAATACACGAGAAGTAGAGTTTAAAGAACTGACCGATGAAGAATTGTTTGAACATGTATCAAGTGCCCTCCATGGAGGGTCGGTGGTTGGATGGTTCCAGGGCAAGGCCGAATTTGGTCCTAGAGCACTCGGAAACAGATCTATTCTGGCAGACCCAAGTAGAGACGATGCGAAAGCTTTATTGAATGATAAAATTAAAAAAAGAGAAAGTTTCAGGCCTTTTGCTCCTTCTATCCTGAATGAATTTGTACCCGAATATTTTGTCCAGGTAGATGAAGTTCCTTTTATGGAAAAGGTCTATGATATCAAACCAGAGAAACACGAAAAAATCCCGGCAGTCACTCACGTCAATGGAACCGGACGATTGCAGACCGTTGATTTCGAAACCAATCCGAGGTACCATTCTTTGATTACTAAGTTTTATCAAAAATCTGGAATTCCCATTTTGCTTAATACTTCCTTCAATGAAAATGAACCGATAGTAAACACTCCGGAGCACGCCCTCGAATGCTTTTTGAGAACGAAGATGGATATGCTCGTTATTGAAAATTGCGTTATCGAAAGATAGTAAGTAGTTTTTAAACAACTTCATTCAAAAAAGTCGATGAATTTAATTTCAAAATCATGAAATCAAAAGTTCTTTTATTTGAAATTTCATTGGGGTGCATCATTGGATTCTTTGTAGTTTTTTCTTTAACAAAAGAAAAGAAGGACTTTGCTGATTTTGCTCTAGGGAAAGAAACCAGCTCTTATTATGCAAAAGACCAGGAAGTTCCTATCCACATAGGAAAGATGGTGGACACCGAAATAGAAGCATTAATTAGTGGTTGGGAAAGTAGAGGAAAAAAGGAAGTGATTCTCGTTCTTGGAAACTCGCAAACCCACGGGGTAAACCAATACAAGGATGGCGAAAAATCCTACAATCATTTATTATTTGATCGTTATCAGGGGCAATATGATGTAATTACCCAAAGTCTGCCTAATGCTAGTCTGCAAGAATTATTTCTTGCCTTCGAATATTGGCAAACTCAATTGCCTATAAAAATGCTTATCGTTCCAACGTTTATGGACGATATGAGAGAAAATGGAATTAGAGTAAATTGGTTCTCCTTTTTAGCAAATCAGGATTTCCAGATTAAGGATGATTATGAGCTTAGTTCAGCGATCAATAATGATTTAGGAAAAATCCGTACAAGGGAAATACCCGAAAACGATAATTTCCAGGCATTGGATAAAACCGTGCAAGAGCGTTCAGAAAGAGCATTGAATGATGAGCTTAATAAAAGATTCTCTGTCTGGGAAAATCGACCCAATTTGCGAGGTCAAATTTTCACCAATCTCTATTATCTCCGAAACACTATTTTAGGGATCTCTGCACAGACTAAACGGAAAATGATTCCTAAGCTGTACAAGAAAAATTTCAGCGCAGTATCGGATATTATTTCTTCTGCAAGCAATGCTCAAATAGAACTACTCTTGTATATTCCTCCTATTCGAAGTGACGTAACCATCCCTTACGATGCATTGGAATACGATAGTTTCAAAAAAGAAATGGAGCATCAAACATCATCCAATAGTCTGATACATTTTTATAACTTTGAGGGCCTAATTCCCGGCGAATTATGGGGCGTCAAAAGTGCGACAAATTTATTTGGTGAAAAAGAATTAGATTTTATGCACTTCAAAGCCAAAGGCCACCAGATATTATTTCAAAATTTAAGCGAAGCCATAGATAACCACCTCTAAATGATTTTTAATTCTATTACGTTCCTACTCTTTTTGGTAATTGTCATTTGCCTGTACTGGCTGTTACCAAGGAATATCAGAAACTGGATGGTATTTCTAAGTAGTTTACTTTTCTATGGATTTTGGAAATGGGAATTTTTATCCATTGTCTTACTTTCTACTTTTACCGATTACTTTGTGGCATTAGAATTAGGTAAAACGGAAAAATCAGAAGAGCGGAAAAGAAAATTACTACTCTATACGAGTTTGTTCATCAACCTCTCCTTATTACTATACTTTAAGTACTTAATTTTTTTTACCGACAATATAACTTTCTTTCTACAGTCGATAGGCGTAGCCATAGAATCTCCAGCCCTAAATATTATTCTACCGCTGGGTATTAGCTTTTATACTTTTCAAACGATAAGTTACACCATTGATGTATATCGTAATCATACCAAGCCAATAAAGGATTTTGCCTTGTACGGAAGCTATGTTACTTTTTTTCCTCAACTTGTAGCTGGCCCAATCTTAAGAGCAGAGGAAGTCGTTAATCAATTGGACCATCGACCCAAATTTAATCCAGACCTTATTGTCGAAGGTTTGAAAAGGGTCTTGTATGGCTTTTTTCTTAAAGTCGTTTTGGCGGATAATATTGCTCCTCTGGTAGATGCTGGTTATGCTTTACCACCAGGTTCTTTAAGTGCCATAGATGTGTGGACCTTAGCCTTTATTTTTGGATTTCAAATATATTTTGATTTCGCAGGTTATTCGCATATCGCCATCGGTTGTGCAAAGATGATGGGGATCGATTTTCCAGAAAATTTCAACTTCCCCTATGCCGCTAAATCTTTTAAATCTTTTTGGAAAAGATGGCATATTTCATTGTCCAGCTGGATTCGAGATTATTTATACCTTCCTCTTGCAGGTGCTGATGTAATAGATCCAAATTTAAAATCAAGAGGAGGAATTGATGTCGCTCTGGGAAAAAATGAAATCACTCAAGGCAAAAAAAATAGAGCTTTGTTTTTAACCTGGGTGATTATGGGATTCTGGCATGGTGCCAATTGGACTTTTGTTTTCTGGGGCGTTTATCATTCCGGAATGATTTATTTAGAACGACTTTTTAAACCTTTCAGAGACAAATTTAGTTTTTTCTCAAAGCCTTTTATCGGTTGGTGTATTACCCTGCCCTTAGCAATGTTAGGCTGGATTGCCTTTCGGGCAGAATCTTTAACGGATGTTTTTATCATGCTTTCTAAAGTAATCAATCCATTGAAATACACGTTTTATTCGATGAGAGAAAACACCTATTTAGTGACTGCCTTATTGTTCCTTTTTACCAGTCTTTCTTATTTAGCAACAAATATCGAATCGGAGAAAACAGATCAACCCACTTGGTGGATTACCTCTTTTAATGTGGTGAAATATGCAGTAATCTTCATTCTTGTTTTCACTTTCTTTCGCCCAATTAGTCAGTTTATTTATTTCCAATTTTAATGAAGATTTCTATTATTACAATTACCTATAATAGCAGTGCTACTATTTTTGATACCCTTAGCAGCGTCGCAGCACAAACCTATCCGGACATTGAACATATTATTGTCGATGGTAAATCTAAAGACAATACGATGGATATTGTCAAACAATTTCCCCATGTTTCCAAAGCTATTTCTGAACCAGACAAGGGGATATACGATGCAATGAATAAAGGCATCAACCTGGCCACCGGGGATGTTATTGGCATCTTAAATTCCGATGATTTTTTTTCTGCTACAAATGTCATTGAGAAAATAGTGCGCGAGTTTCAAGCAGAGGAAACTTTAGATTCTGTTTTTGGAGATATCGAATTTGTTAACCCAAATAATCTGGAGAAGGTGGTTCGATACTATTCTTCTGCCTCCTGGAATCCCAATAAATTCAAGTATGGCTTTATGCCTGCTCATCCATCTTTCTATGTTAGAAAGAAATTTTATAAAGAATACGGCCTTTATAAAACGGACTACAAAATTGCTGCAGATTATGAATTATTAATCCGCTTTTTATTTAAAAATAAATTGACTTACAAATACTTAAATTTTCAATTTGTAACCATGAGGACTGGTGGGGTGAGTAATGAGAATTTTTTTAGAAGTCGACTTACGCTTAATAAGGAAATTATTAGAGCGTGCAAACAATATGGAATAAAAACAAATTTGGCCATGTTGTCGCTAAAATATTTCCAGAAATTATTTGAATACAAAATCAATTAATGTCGCATAAAATACTACTCACTGGCGGCACTGGATTTGTAGGATCTGCGCTCAGGGAATATTGCAAAGAAAAAATTCAACTTGTTCCGGTTTCTTTAAGAACTGTAGCTCCAGAGGATATCGACTTCACTGACTGTGGCAGTATTTTTCACCTCGCGGGCAAAGCCCACCAGATGACGCCCATTGATGATGAGATTTATTTCCAGGTCAATCATGAGCTCACTATTAATTTAGCGAAAGCAGCAAAAAAAGCAGGCGTCAATCATTTTATTTTCATTAGTACCATCAAGGTTTTTGGGGAAAATTTAACACGTAAAATTTTTAATGAAACAACGGAGTGCCTGCCAGATGATGCCTACGGAGAAAGTAAACGAAAAGCAGAAATAGCCTTGCAAGAGATGGAAGATGCTACCTTTAAAGTAGCAATCATTCGACCACCTTTAGTGTATGGCCCAGGAGTAAAAGGGAATTTGATTAATTTATTAAACTTGATTGATAAAAACCTTCCGCTTCCTTTTGGAGGAATTAACAATAAACGGAGTATGGTCTATTTGGGTAATTTGATAGCGTTAATGCTCCATGTCCAGAAAAATAAATCTTCCGGAATTTTTTTAGCGGGTGACCAAGAACCTATTTCTACTAGCTATTTGATAAGCACTTTACAGGAAGGGGTAGGAGGAAAAAAGAACCTGATAAAATTGCCTGGTATTTTTAGAAAAATTATTAAATTTTTAAAACCTCAATTATATTATCGACTTTTCGATTCTTTAATTATCGAAAATAAACAAACGAATAAAGTCTTAAATTTTCATCCTCCATATACGACAGCATACGGATTAGTAGAAATGGCAAAATGGTACAAACAATACAATAATGAATAAAACATTTGATCTAGAGGCCTTTATAAAAACATTTGTCATTGAAAGACAAACCAGTCTCTTTGCAAATGATTTGCAACGATACGATAGTGAACTCCGTCAAGAAATAGACGGCAAAAAAGTCCTCGTCATTGGTGGCGCGGGTACGATTGGATCTTCTTATATCAAGGCTCTGCTAAAGTTCAAACCAGCTACTTTATATGTAGTAGATATCAACGAAAATAATTTAACAGAACTAACCAGGGATATTCGAAGTAACCCAACGCTTAATGTTCCGGAAAACTATAAAACCTATCCAATTGATTTTGGTCAACCTGTCTTTGAAAAAATGCTGACTTCCGATGGACCATTTGACATTGTCGCAAATTTTGCAGCACACAAACATGTTCGCAGCGAGAAAGATCATTTCTCTATTGAGGCAATGATTGAAAATAATGTTTTCAAAGCTCGCAGACTACTTGACCTACTCGCAGAAAATCCACCCAATCATTTCTTTTGCGTCTCGACAGACAAAGCAGCAAATCCGGTGAACATTATGGGGGCAAGTAAAAAATTGATGGAAGAAGTTATTTTAGCCTATTCTAAGAAAATTCCAATCACCACTGCTCGTTTTGCCAATGTCGCTTTTTCTAATGGCAGCCTTTTGTTTGGATTTTTAGAACGCTTGATGAAGAAGCAACCCTTTTCAAGTCCACTTGATATTAAACGGTATTTTGTTTCTCCTGAGGAGTCCGGACAGATTTGTCTTCTGGCTTGTATACTAGGGAAGTCCGGCCAAATATTCTTTCCAAAATTGAACGAAGAAAAGATGAAAACCTTTTCAAGTATTGCCGAGAATCTCTTAAAAGAAATGGGCTTCGAACCAGATTATTGCACGACGGAAGAAGAAGCAAAAAACAAAAAGATCAAACAAGGATCTAATAATTATCCTGTTTATTTCTTCCAATCAAATACCTCAGGAGAAAAATCTTTTGAAGAGTTTTTCACTGCTACTGAAGACGTAGATTTCGAATCCTTTTCTGGCTTAGGAATAATAAAAGATGCGCCACAAAAGGATATAAAAGTTATTGATGATATTTTCATAGAATTGCGTCGTATTTTTGCAAGCGATTCTATTTCTAAAACTCAAATTGTAGAAGTATTAACCGGATTTTTACCAGAATTTAGTCATATTGAAAAAGGTAAAAATTTAGACCAAAGTATGTAATGTACAAACTAACCAAACGTATAATAGACCTATTGATAGCAGGGATCACTTTTCTGATCATGCTCCCTATATTCCTCCCAATAGTTATCGCGCTGCGACTGACTGGAGAAGGAGAAGTATTTTATTTCCAAAAAAGAATTGGATTAAAAAACAAATACTTCGATATCTGGAAATTTGCTACCATGCTCAAGAATAGCCCTAACATGGGCTCTGGTTCTATTACCTTAAGAGATGATCCAAGAGTAACCATCGTTGGAAAGTATTTAAGAATTACTAAACTCAATGAATTTCCACAAATCATCAATGTCCTCAAAGGAGACATGAGTATTGTAGGGCCAAGACCTTTAGTAGACCGAACCTTTAATGCTTATTCCAAAGAAGTCCAGGAAAAAGTCTATCATTCAAAACCAGGAATTACGGGAATAGGATCTATTATTTTTCGAGACGAAGAAAGCTTAATTTCCAATTCAGACATGGAACCACATGCTTTTTATGCTGCCCATGTTGCTCCATATAAAGGAGCCCTGGAAATGTGGTATCAAAAAAATAAATCAACGATAACAGATATTCTTTTAATTTTTCTTACTGCTTGGGTGATTTTATTTTCTAAAAGCGATTTGCCTCATAGATTGCTAAAAGACTTACCTCGTAAACCAAAGGAATTAGACCTGGTATCAGACGGCATTTCTTAACAAATTACCCGCTTAAGTAAAAGTATTATTCATAATGAAAAAAGCACTAATCACCGGAATCACCGGCCAAGATGGAGCCTACCTCTCCGAATTCCTACTAGAAAAAGGATATGAAGTACACGGGATAAAACGCCGCGCTTCTTCTTTCAATACAGCACGAATCGATCACCTCTACGAAGATCCACATGTAGACAGTCGTCGCTTCATTCTCCACTACGGAGATCTAACCGATTCGACAAATCTCATCCGAATAATCCAGGAAGTTCAACCTGATGAGATCTACAACCTCGGCGCCATGTCGCATGTAAAAGTGAGCTTTGAAGCTCCGGAGTACACCGCAGATGTCGATGGAGTCGGAACCTTAAGACTTTTGGAAGCGGTTCGTATTTTAGGATTGATGAAAAAGACTAAAATTTATCAAGCTTCTACTTCTGAATTATATGGCTTGGTGCAAGAAGTCCCGCAGTCAGAAACAACCCCATTCTATCCTCGATCTCCTTATGCAGTTGCCAAAATGTATGCCTATTGGATTACCGTAAATTATCGGGAAGCCTATGATATGTTTGCCTGTAATGGAATTCTTTTCAATCATGAATCGCCATTAAGAGGGGAGACTTTCGTAACTCGAAAAATTACTAGAGCTGTTGCTAAAATTGCTTTAGGTCTGCAAGAGAGAATCTATCTTGGGAATATGGATGCCAAACGCGACTGGGGCCATGCTAAAGATTACGTAGAATGTATGTGGAAAATCCTTCAGCAGGATGAACCGGAGGATTGGGTGATCGCTACGGGAGTAACGACTAGTGTAAGAGATTTTGTAAAAATGTCTTTTAAAGAAATTGGCGTAGAGTTGGAATTCAGGGGAGAAGGTGTAGAGGAGGTCGCTTATGTCGCCAGCTCTTCTAATCCTGATTATCCTGTCGAGATTGGAAAAGCTGTGGTGAGCGTAGATCCTCAGTATTTTCGGCCAACGGAGGTAGAGCTGCTGATCGGTGATGCCACCAAGGCTAAAACTAAATTGGGCTGGGAACCGAAGTATAATTTGGAAACGATGTGTGCGGAGATGGTTCGCTCTGATATTGAAATTTTTAGGAAGGATCAGTTGCTGCGGGATGCGGGGTTTGAGATTAGGAATGAGTATGAGTGATTTTCTAAGGATGTTTTACCGCTAAGACACGAAGAACGCTAAGGTCGTTTTTAGATGGAATCTTGGTAGTTTATTTACATAACTCACCATTTCTACGAAAAAAAACTTTCCGCCCTTTGCCCCTTTGCGGTCAATAACACGAATTTTTTTACCGCGAAGACGCGAAGAACGCTAAGGTCTATTTTAGATGGAGTCTTGGTATTGTATTTACAAACTCACCATTTCTACGAAAAAAAACTTTCCGCCCTTTGCCCCTTTGCGGTCAATAACACGAATTTTTTTACCGCGAAGACGCGAAGAACGCCAAGGTCTATTTTGACAACATCATCAGTAACCTAAAAGTAAAGTCCATGAAAGCAAAAATCGAAAGTTTGGCTACCCAAATAGTAGATAGTTGTTTCCATGTACATAAAGAATTAGGACCAGGCTTACTAGAATCTACTTACCAGCATTGTTTGGCCTTTGAATTGAGGGAAAGGGGAATAAAAGTAGAATGCGAAAAATCCATTCCTGTGATATACAAAGATACAAAGCTAGATTGTGGATACCGGCTAGACATTTTAGTCGAGAATAAAATAATATTAGAACTAAAAGCTGTTGAAGAAATTCATCCTATTCATAAAGCTCAATTAATAACTTACTTGAAACTTGCTGACATACGACTGGGCTTCTTAATTAACTTTAATGTTCCCTTGATCAAGAATGGTATCAATCGTTTTGTTAATAATTATTAATTAAAAATTTGCGCCCTTTGTGCCTTTGCGGTCAATAACACGAATTAAGTTTTACCGCTAAGACGCGAAGAACGCTAAGGTCGTTTTTAGATGGAGTCTTGGTATTTTATTTACAAGCGCACCATTTCTACGAAAAAAAAACTTTCCGCCCTTTGCGCCTTTGCGGTCAATAACACGAATTATTTTACCGCTAAGACGCGAAGAACGCGAAGGTCGTTTTTAGATGGAGTCTTGGTATTTTATTTACAAGCACACCATCTTCTACGAAAAAGAACTTTCCGCCCTTTGCGCCTTTGCGGTCAATAAAAACTCTATACCATGAAAAAAGATTCAAAAATATACATAGCCGGACACCGAGGCATGGTAGGATCCGCCATCCACCGCCAACTCCTACAAAAAGGCTTTACCAATTTCCTAACCCGTACTTCCTCCCAACTCGATCTTAGGAATCAACAAGCCGTCAATGACTTTTTCGATCAGGAAAAACCAGATTATGTTTTTTTAGCGGCAGCAAAAGTCGGAGGCATTCTCGCTAACAATACTTTCCGAGGAGAATTTTTATACGACAACCTCATGATCCAAAGCAATGTGATCCATGCGGCCTATCGTTCCGGAGTGACGAAGTTGATGTTTCTGGGATCTTCTTGTATTTATCCAAAAATGGCAGCTCAACCACTGAAAGAAGAATACTTGCTGACCGGGCTTTTGGAACCTACTAATGAACCCTATGCCATTGCTAAAATTGCAGGGATCAAAATGTGTGATGCTTATCGTGCCCAATATGGATGTGATTTTATTTCCGTGATGCCGACCAACCTCTATGGTCCGAATGACAATTATGATCTAAAAAAATCTCACGTACTTCCTGCTTTGATGCGCAAGTTTATCGAAGCCAAACGCAATAATACACCGTATGTAATGATGTGGGGAACCGGTAGCCCTAAGCGGGAATTTCTACACGCTGATGATCTGGCAGATGCTTGTTGTTTTTTAATGGAAACTTATAGTGGTGAAGGATTGGTAAATATTGGATGTGGTGAAGACATTGCTATTATCGATTTGGCTCGAGCCATTCAAAAAGTGGTTGCTTATGAAGGGGAAATAAAACTGGATACCAGTAAGCCCGATGGTACCCCACGAAAATTGATGGATGTCAGTAAGTTGACCGCCCTGGGTTGGAAACAATCTATTTCTTTGGAGCAAGGATTGCAATCTGTATATGAGGAAGTTAAGGATACCGTTTGGGAAGAACAGACCGTATGATCTTGTTCGTTTAAACTCCTTCTTTTAGGGTGATTTTTAGGAATTAAAAACTTAAAAATTAAATACCTATAATCTTTCTTATGTTAAGTAGCATAAATAATACCTCTTGCTTAGTTCCGTAGTCTTTTGGCCTTACCTACAACTTTTTTGCATTCACTCTTATTACTTTTGCTTTCTAATATACAACAAAAATACTTTAAACAACAGTCTCTATGTCCAATAATACCTATGTAGCAATAATGGCTGGTGGAATCGGTAGCCGCTTCTGGCCGTCCAGTCGAACCGCCCGCCCTAAACAATTTTTAGATATACTAGGAGTTGGAAAATCTTTAATCCGTTTGACCTTCGAAAGATTTTTAGCCCTCTGTCCGGCAGAAAATATTTTTATCGTCACTAACGGAATTTATAAAGATCTGGTAAAAGAACATCTTCCAGAAATCAGTGACAATCAAATTCTTTGCGAACCATCGCGGAACAATACGGGGCCATGTGTGGCTTATACGGCGTTCAAATTGCACCACCTCAACCCGGAGGCTAATTTCATTATTGCACCTTCCGATCACATCGTCTTAAAAGAAAATGTTTTTGTAGAAGCATTAGAAAAAGCCTTGACTTTTACACAAGAAAACGATGCCCTTTTAACATTGGGTATTCGCCCGTCCCGTCCCGATACGGGCTATGGTTATATCAATTTCAACCAAAGTACCGTTGAACCTCCAGCAGAAAATGACAATATCGGAGGCGTTCATAAAGTCATTCAATTTACGGAAAAACCAAAACAGGATAAAGCCAAAGAATTTTTAGCGAGTGGCGACTATCTTTGGAATGCAGGTATTTTTATTTGGCGGACCAAGAGTATTTTAGCTGCTTTTGAAAAACACGCCAACGAAATTTATACCATTCTCGAGAAAGGAGGTTCTGCTTATAATACCTCTGGAGAGCAGAATTTTATTGACCAGCATTATCCCACTACTCCAAGTATTTCCGTAGATTACGCTATTATGGAACAAGCCGAAAACATCTATACCATCCCTACGGATTTTGGTTGGTCAGATCTCGGCACCTGGGCCTCTCTCCACGCAGAAGGAGATAAAGATGAATATGGTAACGTCATCACTAGTGGCAACGTGATGATCAATGATGTGACGAATACTTTGGTTCGTGCGCCAGAAGGTAAACTGCTGGTATTGCGAGATATCGACAATTTTATCATTGTAGATGAAGGAGATGTCTTGTTGATTTATCCCAAGTCTAAAGAACAAGAGATTAAGGCACTGACGGCAGAGATTCGGGAGAAGAATGGAGATACTTTCTTATAGCATATAAAAAAAGTTTAACTTTAAGGATTATCCAATAAAAACTCACTCTGAGATGCTGGGATCAACCTACACACAAGACTATACCTTAAAGCCTATTCCTAATAGGCCCCTTAAAAAGAAAAACGTGCATCAAAAAAGAGTCAAGATTGCTATTGTCGCCAATTCAACATGGAATATTTATAATTTCCGACTCAACGTTATTGAAATATTAGAAGAAAATAATTTCGAAGTTATTGTTATTGCTCCTGTTGATCACTATATTTCTTATCTCAATAATTTTGAAAATGTCCGTCATATTCCTCTCAAAACCCTCAATAGGAAAAGCACCAATCCCATCAATGATT
This sequence comes from uncultured Saprospiraceae bacterium, assembly GCA_938015925.1. GTDB lineage: Bacteria > Bacteroidota > Bacteroidia > Chitinophagales > Saprospiraceae > CALLVY01. Next base: position 31,036 of record CALLVY010000588.1, on the reverse strand, counting down.
TATCGCTCACCAGAGAGTTATATAAGATATATAAACTAGAAAATCCTGGTTTGGTAATCCACTATACGATAAAGCCAAATATTTATGGAGGCTTTGCAGCAAGACTATGTGGAATCAAATACCTGTCAACCATTACCGGCTTGGGATACACTTTTCTTCATAATGGCTTGATTCAAAGTATTACTCAACGCTTGTATAAAATGGCTTTCCGCAATAGCGAAAAAGTAATCTTCGAAAATCAAGATGATCGAATTCTTTTTATAAAAGAAAATATCATTCGTCCAGAAGAGGGTATTTCTATTAAGGGTTGCGGTGTCAATATTGAGCATTTTTCTCCTAATGGATATATAAAAAATGACGATAAGGTAATCTACACTTTTATCGGTCGCTTACTTTATGATAAAGGGATTAAAGAATTTGTAACGGCTGCAACAATCGTTCAAAAAAAATATCCCAATGTCGAATTCTGGATTGTAGGAGAAGTGGATTCCGAAAATCCCGCAGCGATTACCAATGATCAACTTTTAAAGTGGATGCAAGATGGAACCATCAGGTATTTTGGACCAACTGACGATGTGCGCAACTTTATTAAGAAATCTGACTGCATTGTATTGCCCTCTTATAGAGAAGGTAGCTCTCGGGTAGTACAAGAAGGAATGTCCATGCGAACCCCCATCATTACTACTGATAGTCCTGGTTGTAGAGAAGCTGTGGAAGATGGTAAAAATGGTTTTCTTGTTCCCATTAAAGACGCTACTGCTCTTTCCATTGCCATGCAAAAATTTTATAACTTATCTCCAGAGCAGAAAAAAATAATGGGGGATCATGGTCGTCAAAAAGCAAAAAATGAGTTTGATGATCGAAAAATTTCTCAACAATTTTTTGACATCATAAAGAATGTTTTAGATGAAGGATAAGGCGTCTGGTACTGTTCTTTTTATCTCTTATTATTTCCCCCCTATCCAATCCGTCGGAGTTATCCGAAATTACAATCTAGCCAAACAGTTTTGTTCTTATTGTAACCAGGTCATTGTTCTTACTACCTCCAATTACAAGTCATTACCACAAGAGTCCTTTCCTCCGCTTCCCATTCGACTTATTTCCATCCTTACCTTTGATTACCGAACCTTCTTAAGTTTAAAAGGTACTCCTACAGCTCATCATGGAGAGGAAAAAAAAAATCACCCTTTCATTCGTTTTGTTATCCGCTTGCTAGATAGTTTCCCTTTTAATATTCTTTTTGGCGAAGGCGGTTTTTTATATATTCTACTTGGATTTTTAAGAGGCGTCTTCCTTATTCGCCAGCAAAAAGTAAAAATCATTTATTCCTCTTTTCGCCCATTCTCAGATCATTTTATCGCCTTCCTTCTAAAAACATTTTTTCCTTCTATTTTATGGATAGCCGACTTTAGAGATTTACCTATTGACCAAAACAGAGGGAACACCGTTTTTCCAAAATTTCAAGCTTGGGTTAATAAAAAAATCATTCGCAAAGCAGACCAGGTGCTTACCGTTTCTGAGGGTCTGGCGAAAAACCTGCGTCAATACCGCAAGCAGGTTTATGTATTGCGGAGTGGAATGCCTGTCTATGACCAAGAGGAAGTAACCGCTCCTTTTTCAAAGTTTACTTTTGCTTATACCGGGAGTATTTACCAAGGATTCCAAACACCAGCAATTCTATTAGAAGGTCTACAAGAATTAATTAAAGAAGGGATTGTCGATCGAGAAAAAGTACAAATCGTTTATGCTGGAAAAGACGGTCTTGCCTGGACAAAATGGATCAATCAGCAGGAGCTGCAAAATGTTTTTATCAATAAAGGATTTATCGCCAAAGAGGAAGCTCAGAAAATCCAAAAAATGGCCCAGGTTAATTTATTGCTTTCTTGGTCAAGTCCAAAATTAAGTGGTATCCTTACTGCAAAATTTTATGAATACCTAGCGGCCAGAAATCCAATTCTACTTATTATTAATGGTACACCAGACTTGGAATTTGAAAAAATATTTAAAGATTTAAATGCGGGTATCGTTGCTTATAATGACTCGGAACAAAAAGAAAGAATAAAAAATTATATACTGGATTTATATCTGGAATGGGAAAAAGAGGGAACCATTAGACCCAAAATACAAGAACAACTATTGACTCAATTTAGTTGGAAAAATCAATTCGTGCATTTTTGGAATCAATTGTCGTTTAAATAAATTTCGTGCAAATTTTTTCATACACGCTTTTGATAGAAGTCCCATCCAATCGAGTTTCATCAAAAGTACTATTGTGAAAATTAAAAGTAATTTCAGTATCAAAGCGATTCCTCTCCAAAAAACCCAGTACTTCTTCCTCAAATAAAGCGACCTTATTATCCACTTCCCAAAGCAAGGCAGTATCCATTATTATCAATGGCAACTCCAAGAAATGATAAGAACATTCCTGCTTAAAATCATATAAGCGATAAGCAAATCCGGTCCCACACCGGAATCCAATCAGGTCTTGATAAGCCAAACTAGAATCATACTTTACTTTTTGCCTTTCGATGATTGCAGAAGTTTGAGCAAAGTCAAAATGTAAGAAATGTTGCCGGCTATTTTCTATTTCCCCTCCCACTACCCTTTCCAACTTTTCTAATTCTTCCAAAAACAAATCTTCTCTTTTCCACGCCAGGTAACTAGGATGGATCCCTATTTTGTAATTATAGGTTTTCGCTAAATCAATTATTCCTCTGGCCTTTTTCCCCTCAATGTTGAAAAAATTATCGTACCTGGTAATCCCTCCAGTCATAAAATAAATCAGCTTCTCTTCCCAAGGACATAATCGCAATAACCAATCAAAAGTATCAAAAGGATCTTTCAATTCTTTTCTCTTCACTTTATTGTAAAATTGCCATAATTCATATTGTCCCCTCCAACTTTTATTATCCAACAAAAGTCTAAAAGATGCCCGTAGTAATTTATAAAAAGAAGGGAATTTTTCAATAGCATCAATATCATGACTCATTCGGTATTTCGTCTTACGCTTGCTTACTTTTAAGCCTAAAGCCTTAAAAAAACATTTTACCAAATGATCCACCACTGGCTGTCGATGCAAACCATGTTTCGACAAAAATTGCTCCGTGTTTTTCATCATGTCCCATTGATCCATTTGATCCGCTGTACAGTGATGTTCTTCCATACGCGTAATATGAAAAAAAATCATTTCGATAAGATCAAAACCAAATTCTTGATTTTTGCAAAAAACACTTTCTCCCTCACTAGCTTTGTTCTCTACGGAATACAACAGCATTTCTTCAAACCGGTACTTTCCTGGCCATAGTTTGGAAAACGTTGGCAACTCCCTATTAAAAGCGATTCTTTGCGCAGGAATATAAAATCCAGTTGCTTCTTTTTCTATTCCATAATAAATACCAATCTCTCCTTTTTCCAATCTCTCATTCTTTCTAAAACCAAGCCCCTCAGGACATAGCGGATGCTTTTCCAGGAAATCCAGAATATAATCTATCCGTGAATTAAACGGATTGGGTTTATAAAAAAAATGAAGAACTTGCTTCGACATTAAATCAATGCATTTTTATTGATACATAAATGAAAGAAACTAAGAATTCTGGTATCTTGGACTCCTCTTCTTTAAATCTTTTTTAGCATGTGTGGCATATTCGGAATCGTTCGGCAAGATAATAAACCTGTAGCTAATGAGCTGCTACAAAAGGCCATTGAATTGGTCAAACATCGTGGACCGGATGGCCAAGACTTTTACACTCGGGATCATTGGGGCTTCGCACATGGTCGCCTGGCCATCATTGACCTGAGCAAGGATGGTGTACAACCCATGCACTACAAAGGGCACGTCATCACTTATAATGGAGAGATTTACAATTACCTCGAACTCCGCAGTGAACTCCAACAAAAAGGCTATTCTTTTGCTACCCAATCCGACACCGAAGTCCTCCTCGCTTCTTATGATTTTTGGGGAACAGATTGTGTAAACCACCTCAATGGCATGTGGGCCTTCGCCATCTACGATCCTCAAAAAAATCAACTTTTTTGTTCCCGTGATCGCTTTGGCATCAAACCTTTTTATTACACCATTTTCCAAAAGCAATTTTGCTTCGCCTCAGAAATCAAACAATTTACCAGCCTCCCCAATTGGGCCGCTCAGCTGAATAAAACCATGGCCTATGAATTTCTCATCAAAGGCTATCATGATCACCAAAGCGCTACTTTTTTCCAAGGCATTCACCAATTAAAAGGCGGACATCACCTGCTCTATAATCTCCAGGATCATACTTTTCAAATCCAAGCTTACTATCAAATTAAAAAACAGCTCTCGCCATTGCCTAGCCTCACCGAAGAAGAAGCGGTGGCTTTATTTCAAGAAAAATTACTGGATGCCATTCGCCTGCGTTTGCGATCGGACGTATCGGTAGGAACTGCCCTATCAGGAGGCTTAGATAGTTCTGCCATCCTTTGCGGAATGCAGGAACTATTGAAAAAAGAAGGGCAGACTATTTCTCCGGAAAGTGTCTCTTGTTGTTTCCCTGGATCATCGATTGATGAAAGCGTTTTTATTGATGCGGTAGTTGAAAAGACAGGACATAAAAACCACAAGGTTTTTCCTTCCTTAGAACAAATGTTGGCCGATTGGGATAAAGTCATTTGGATGCAAGATGAACCTATTGCTAGTGCTAGTGTGATCGCCCAGTATCAGGTTTTTAAGACCGCCAAAGACAAAGGCTTAACGGTTATGCTGGATGGACAAGGAGCAGATGAGATACTCGCTGGGTATGAAAAATTTTATGCGCCCCTATTTAAAAGTAACATAAAGAAAAATCCACTAGGTGCAATTATCGATGTTTTTCGTTTTTTCTATTTGCATCAGATCGGTCCTTTGCAAGCGCTTAATTCGGTCCAGCGTTTTCGAAAAAAAGATCATTTGACAAAGATCGATTGGTTAAAAGAAACCTGGCCAATTGATCCGGAGCATTTATTTACTCGCAGCGCTGATGATTCTTTGACCCAGACCTCTATCAATTTGCTTTCAGAAATTGGGATGCCCATTTTATTGCATTATGAAGATCGCAATTCTATGGCCGCTTCGGTAGAATCCCGACTTCCTTTTTTGGATTATCGCCTTGTGGAATTTTGCCTCAATTTACCCGATCAATTAAAAATCAATAAAGCTCGACGCAAGCATATTTTAAGAGAAGCAATGCGGCCATTTCTGCCAGACCTTGTTTATCGGCGCTACAACAAATTGGGCTTTGCAACTCCTCAGGAAGCATGGATAGAAGAAGCTCCGGAACGGTTCTCAAAGATGCTAGAGGAAACGCAACAAAGTTTTCCAGAGATTTTCGGAGAAAAGTGGTTGCCTTGGTCTGGCGAAGTTTTAAAAAATAAACAAAGAGTGCATTATCCTTTGCTCTGGCGAGCGATTAGCTTTGGCCGCTGGGGAAGATTGTTTCTTGGAAAAGAGATTGCTAAGATAAAAGCTTGATTCTAACCGTGCGGAATTCCGCACGGTTAGAATTAAGCCTAATTTAAATTGCTCTATTTTTTCTTTTTCCCCCCAATCTTCTTTTTCAAATCACGCACTGACTTGAGGCGAGTATCGCTAATAATGGGAAGAAAATCGCTAACCACTTCTTTAAGAATTCTTTTCCGCTCCGCTTTATCCGTATCCCATTTAATCAAGAGTGCATGTACCCCCTGCAATACATTGAGGACAATCAATTCTTCTACACTTGCCTGATCCCGCATATTTCCTTTTTTCGTCGGATTGGCCTGTTGCCACTCCTTAGCAGTCATTCCAAACAAAGCTTCATTCAATAAGTCCACTTCACTGGCAAAAGTGATTCGTTCGTTTTTGCTCGTGTATAAATCGTCCGGAACGAGGTTTTCTTTGATTGCGGAGGTTAGTAGAGAAAAGGTACTTTTCGATACAAAGCGTTTGACATCAAACTCCTGCCCGAGTTGGAGCATTTCGTCCTGTTTCAATCGTTGAAACTCTTTAATAAAATAGACCTGGAAAGCAGGACTCAACCAATAGCAAAAATTTAATGCGATATCGCTGTGGGAATAGGTGCCACCATATCTACCTGCGCGGGATTCGATTCCCATCGCATCGGTGTTTTCAATCCATTTTTTAGGCGTCAGAGAACCCGTATCAAAGAAGTCTTCTCTAACCGTGCGGAATCCCGCACGGTTAAACTTTTCATTGTGCAGTTCTTCCCAAACCCCCAGGTATTGGATGGTATTTCGATTGCTCATCCAGTTGCGGATCACAAAACGGGCTTCATCGTCCCGCTGCTTCGCGATATCCGTCAGAGAGATATAATCCTTGCTATCTCCGATTTCGATCTGGATGCTTATCCCTTGTACGTTTAAAGTCTTTTTCTTGGCCACTTTTATAGTATTTCTATGTTGGGTAAAGATAAGTAATTATTTCCCCCTGATAATCAAACTCAAAATCTTCCACCATCGACTCCCATACCGCGTCGTTCTTAAATAAGGCACCCTTTCCCCACCAAAATCCCTAAACACTCCTTCAATATTCTCAATCATCGACCCTTCAAAATCAAAAGTCAACCCTTTCTTCATCGCCAGCTGTATGCCTTTCCAAAGCAATAACTGAATCGCTCCGCTCTTCCTCAGCGTCGTATCTCCTCCCAAAGCCAGATTATACAAGGTTTTTTGATCCCAAACCAGATAAATCCCTGCATGAGCTATTCCTTCTTGATCTCTCACTATCAATATTTTACGTTGTCCTTTCTCTGACAATACTTTATCTAGTTTTTGGAAAAATTCCAAACCATAAGGCATTTTCATTTCTTGCCGATCGAAAGTTAATTTATTGAGTTCATAGAAGGCTGTAGCGGAAAAACTTTCGGTCAATAGCAAATTTTGCTCCGCCTTGTCGATCTTATTTCGCACACTGGCTTTCATTCCCATTTTTATCTCCTCCAAAGGTGTTCCGGAGGCAAAACGATAGGTATACCAGTTGTTCCTTTCGTAGCCTTGCCAATAGAATGGGAGACCATTATCAACCGCTATCGGATGATGGTGAGCGGAAAAACTGACTTTGGGTAATTGTCCAAGAAGCTCCGTCATTACTTTCTTTTCAAAGGCATACTTGCTGGTGCGTTTTTGGGGGTTGTCTGGATAGCAGAGCCAAACTCCGATATAAGGCGTCAACTTAGGAATCTGGATGATAGAAAGGCCATAAGACTTGGTCAAATAATAGGGCAAAACTCCGGTGATTTGGCCACCTTGATCAAAAGCAAGGGCGACCTCCCAACTGCCATTGGCACACACGAGATCGAGCCACCAGGCCTGGAGGAAAAGCGGGAGTTCTTTAGCTCCTTCACAGAATTGTTTATATTGTGCCTTGTTATTCGACATGGATAAAAGTAAAAATAAAAGTCAAGGCTAAAGAAAAGACTATTTTAGGGAAAGGGATCAGGAATGCTCTAATAATTTTGGTCCTTTGACAAATTCAGACCAGCGTGTATCAGCAATGATTCAAAAGAAAATAGAAAACCTAGTCAAAAAAATCTTCCCAGTCAACCGATATTTGCATCGCAAAATTTGTGAGGGGACGGGACTATCTTTGGATTATTCGCTCAATAAAGAAGCCACCGATATCTTAGTGGCTATTTTTATGCGCCGAGAATATGCCGATTATTTTCCGATGCAGCAATCGGCAACGGTTGTAGACCTTGGCGCTCATTTTGGTTTTTTCTCTTTCTTTGCGTCGCTAAATTTAACAGCAGATGCTCGGATTATTTCCTTAGAACCTTCCCAAGATAATTTTGCTGTTTTCCAAAAAAATCTAACTCGCAATTCTTTTTCCAATATTGAATCGCTCAATATTGCATTGGATGCCCAAAGCGGAGAACGGATTTTTTATGGAGGCCCTTCTTTTAATCATTCTTTTTTTAGCCAACAAAAAAAGAACCCCGTGGCCATTCCTACCCTATCCTTGAAAGACTTTATGGTGGAACAAGATTTGGAGACGATTGATTTTTTAAAGGTGGATTGTGAAGGCGCGGAATTTCCGATTCTATTAAATTCGGAGGCGGCCACTCTAGATAAGATCAAAACCATTTCTATGGAATTTCATGATTTGCCAGAAGAGGGATATACTTCTTTGCAACTGATTGAGCATTTGAAGAAAAATGATTTTAGTATCGTGAAGTACGAACATGAAGTTGATTATTCTTTTCAGAATTTGAGCTTTGGAAAAATCATTGCTACAAAATAGTTCCTAGTTCTTTCTCCAAGCGTCTCGCTAAGATTTCTTTTTGATAAGAGGCCAATAACTCGGGAACCTTTTCCCGTATTTTCAGAAAAGTTTTTCCCTTAATCCATTTTGACAATAAAAGCGCCAGGTCATTGGCAGAATCATAGCGTTCACTCATTTCCTGCAAAGGAAGGCTTAAAGGATAGTGAGGAGAAATCAATGCTGGAATTCCAAAGCGAATCATATCATTGATACCTCCGGAGATATTGGTATGGCCGTAGACCTCGCGAATGATTCCCAGTTGATAAGATTTCTTTAAGGGTAAAATTAGAAAATCTACTTCCCGCAACTGCTTATCAAATTCTTTTTGCGTAATAAAATCCGAAGCATAACGAATCTTAAAAAAGTCATTTTCAATTTCCTGAAAAGCTTTAAGCAAATCTTTGGCATATTTACTTTGTGCTCCTCCCAGAAAAGTCAATTCTACCGACTCCTGCAATTCCGGAACCATTTCCCGAAAGGCAAGCAATACTTTTTTATAATCTCTCCCCTCTCCTCTTATCGTCCCGGTGATTCCAATTTTTATTCCTTTTTTCTCTTCCTTCGGTAGCCCCTCAAAAAAAGCAAAAGGCAATGGATGGATAAAATCAAAATGACTTGGCAATTGTTTTTGTTGGGTAAAATAATCGCTCATCGAGGGAGCTGCCCAACTTAGAAAATCAAAGCTATCTAATAATCTTTGCCTTCCTTGATTTTCATTCCGCAAGTAAAAAAATAGCCATCGAGCCACGTTCTTTAGTCCTCCTGCCAATACGCTAGTCAAAGTAAAGTTAGCCTTTGCAGCAAAAAAAGTATTGCCATTGTGAATGACCAAAATGGTCTTTGGTTTTAGGTCGCGGAGTTGGATCGTCAAACCATCTAAGGAAAGGAAGGTGACAAAGATAGCGAGATCGCAATCATTGATGATTGAATGCTGCTGATTGATAAATTGGGGTACTTTTTCCTCTTGTTGGATGTACCATTTGATCGCAACTGCAGTTTCCAATTCATAACAATCTTCCTTCACTTGCTGATTGGTGAGGACATTAACTTGCCAGCCTAGATGTAAGAAAAGTTGAGCAAAAGTGCGGAGCACTTCGCTGTGGTGATGGGGTTCTATTAGGGCTAGTTTTTTTTGCATATATTTAGGCCCGCATAAATAAATACTGTGGTTTGAGTATCCGTAATTTGACGGAAGTAACTAATTCTGTCGATTAAAACTCAAATATAAATAATATGGCTGTCAATCCACTTTTTACCATCATAATCCCTACGGCTAATCGCGCGAAGCTGCTCCGGAGAGCTATTGAAAGTGTGCTGAAACAACGTTGTGAGGATTGGGAAATTTGTATCGCAGATGATGGTTCGACAGATAATACCCAAGAAGTGGTCAAAAGTTTTACAGACCCCAGGATTCACTATTCCTTCCAACAACATCAAGAACGAAGCGTCGCCAGAAACAAAGGCATCGAAATGGCCAAAGGCCAATACCTTTGTTTTCTAGATGACGACGATTATTTTTTTCCGGAACACCTTGAGTTATTGGAACAAAGCATCAAAAAGGAGGCTTATCCAATAGCTGTTTTTAGAACGGGTATGTTGATAGAACGCCAGGGACAATTCACCAAGACTCCTAATTTTGATCCGGAGCAATTCTCCAACCCAATCTTGTTTTTTCTAAAAAATATGGCTGGTATTCATACCCTTTGCTTTCACCAAAAAATTATTCAGACCTTCTCTTTTGATCCGCGCTGGTTTCATTTTCAGGATACGCATTTATTGGTTCGAGCGCTTTTGGAATTTCCTTTTTACCAATTGGATACTTATACTTGTGTTTATGTACGTTATGAAAACATGGGTTCCATCAGTGTTTTTAGAGGTGAGGAGGCGGAAGCTCGGACGGCCAATAATGTGTCTGCCATCCGCGATCTTTTTGAGCAAGGTGGCCAAAAACTACAAACCCTAGTCCCTTCGCATATGGAAGATTTTTTGGTTTGTCAAAAATATTTGGATCATGCCAATGGTGCTTTGCAAGTAAAGCGCACCGCTCTTTCCTGGAGATACTTCAATCAATCCTTGAAGCACAATAAAAGAGCTTGGTTAACGATGGCTTATGGAAAATATCTCTTGCGCTGGGGTATCGTTTTTTTTAAAAACCTATTCTAAAAGAGATTCGTAGAGCGCGCGCATTTGAGCTGCATTTTGGCTACTATCGAAATACTGGCAAACATGCTTTCGGGCTTCCTGAGCAAAAACACCGTATTCCTCCTCCCCCATTTCATAAAACTTTTGGATGTGTCTGGCCAATTCGGCTATATCTTTTTCGGGCGCCAATAAACCCGTTTGACCATCCTTCACTTCTCCTGGAATATCACAATGATAAGTAGAAATCACCGGCATCCCCGTAGCCTGGGCATCCAAAATGACAATGGGTGCGCCCCCTTCACAATCTCGATCTTTTGAATAACAACTGGGGTGAATAAAAATCTGAAAATCTTTTAGGTAAGTATACAATTGTGAATAATCCAGATGGCCTAAGATTTTTATTTTATCACCAAGGTCATTGGCTTCGATAAAATCGACTACTTCTTTTTTGATCCCGCCAGTGCCTGCTCCGCCAATTAAAGTCAAAGTCATATTGGGACAGTTCCTTAAAGCTTTGGCGAAAGCCTTTACAGAATAAATATGGCCTTTTTTTTCATTGAAGGTGGCTAACTGTAAAAGATGGAGTTCTCCTTTTTCTTTGTGGCGTTGATGAAAGGGAATATTTTGGGGTTCTACTCCCAAAGAGATCACTTTTAATTTCTCTGGTGGACAAGCCATTTTTTCTAAAATTTGTGCGCCATGCTTTCCTTCGCAAACAATCAAGTCCGCTTTTTTGAATAACTCCTGATAATGCTTTTGAAACGCAGGTTGGATAGTCGGCAGTTGCTCATAATCCCAACCGTAAAAAGAAATAACAAATGGTTTTCCCAAGTTTTCCGGAATACTTTTAAAATGCCAAGCAACATCTGCAAAATGCGCATGGACAATCTCTACCTCTTTTTCTTTCGCAAACTTTAGAATATATTTTTCTGGAGTTCCCAAACCAAATTTTAGCCCTTTGATCCAAATTTTTTGTAACGCCTGGAAAAAGTATCTTTTATCTAAACGGGCATTCAAGTGATCTAAGTCGCTAAAAGGATGTTCGGCTATGCTAAATTGGGGGTCGTAAAAATTATTTTTTAAATAAGCTTTTGCTCCAATAAAAACGTCCACATCCGGAGTATTTTTTATCAATTTGTAACTCCAGTTTTCGGTTTGTGGGAGGTATTGATTGAAGAGATGGAGGATTTTTATTTTTTGCACCTTCGTGTTTTATTTTAAATTTGTTTTTAGTTGAAAAAGTTCTTTCGAATTTTTGAAGCGATTATGGAAAACTTGTTGCAACCAAATTTCCAAGGTAATTGCCCGGCCAATCTCCCATGTGTAATTGGCTTTTTTTTGCCGATGTGGCAACACATAGCTCTGATAAAAATCAATCGGTGTCAATTGTCGATACAATGCCTCCGGCGATTCCAGTAAACGTTGTATCCACCCAAATTCCCCTTCCAACCAATTTGCATAATTGGCCAGAGAAAAAGCATTTCCCTTTCTAATTCTATTCCGGACCGCTCGAAAAATTTTTCTACCAAAAAAATAAAAACGGCGACTATTGTCCAAAGGAAATCCTGTTGCTTCCCAAGGTTGGGTATTATAAAACGCAGGAAACTCATTTTTATACAAGCTACTAAATAATCGTGAATCCTTTCTATAAGCCTCCGGAATCGAAAAAATAAATTCCAATAAATCATTGTCTAAAAAAGGAGCTCTTTGCTCTACTCTTTTTCCCAACTCTTCCAAACCACATTGCGTAAAGCGCCTCATTCTCGCATCTAAAAAATAGGGCCCGCTAGACTCCACCTCATAAAAAGGGTCCTCCCATTTTTGTAAGTGAGCGAAGTCGCCAAATTCCTGGATTACATCTGCCTCCCTCACCCGACGATTTTCATTGTTAATTCCCCTACCCCCCAATATCAAACCTCCCGCTACACCATTGAGATTGATTGGCCCAAGTGCTTGCATTTTTTGTTCAAAAGGCGCAGCGTGCAGATGAAATAAATTCAATAAGCCTTCTGTTTTCCAAACCCCTTCCAGGCGATTATCTAACCAATTCTTTTTGTTCAATAAAAAAACCTGGTGATCCATGTTTTTAAACTGAGCAATTTTTTTTGCGATGCGAATATCTTCTGCTCCCTTTTGTCCAAAAGTATAGGCACCGAGGGGTGGTTCGCCTGGAGCTGCCGCAAGAATGGCTTTGGAATCTAAACCACCACTTAATCCAATGTAAATTTTTTCTTGATCTATTCTTTTCGCTACGGCCTCCCGGAATAAGGTGGCGGTTTTTTTACTGGCTTCCGCAAAAGAAATTTCTTGTTGTTGAACCTTCGCCCAAGTCCAGTATCTTTTTTCGGTTCGGGTATTGGTTTTTAGATCGCAGGTACAAATGGTCGCGGCATTTAATCGCCGTACTTGAGAAAACCAAGTCAAATCGCCGAGCATTTGATCCGTATTTAGAAAACAAGCCAAAGCCTCTTTATTGATCCTTACCTTAAATTGATCGAAAGACAAAAAAGTTTTATACTCAGAAGAAAAAGCAAAGTTTTTAGAATCTTCCCAAAGGTACATGGGTTTGAATCCGTATCGATCTGTGAAAATTAGTAAAATTTGTTTTTCCGAATCATAAATCACTGCAGTAAAATAACCATCTATTTTTTGTAGCAGGGCTTCTAAAGATTGCTTACGGTAAGCTTCCAGTAGAAGAGTCGCTTCTGAAAATTTGGTCGCTTGCTGATTTTTAACTAGTTCCTTTTTATTAAAAAACTCTCCTTCGATCCAACAATAATTTTTTCTGGTTTCATTGATTACCGGGCAGTGGGATTCGCCGATGATGTTGAGGTGGGTACGGGTACAACAAATCTGCTCATCTTCAAAAAGCAAATCATTCGAGTAGGACTCCGCGTATCTCAGCTGACCTCTGGCCCTTTCCACTTCATGGATAGACGCCGTTCTTTTGGTACATCCTACTATTCCAGGCATTATTTAGGTAAAGATTGATTCTTTGATTTTTCCGTGGTCAAAGAAAATAAAGATTTAAAGACCAAAATTTCTCCCTTAAAGAAAAGGAATAAATAAAGCAAATACAGACTTAAACCAATAAATATTTTTACAAAAAAAGTAAGTAGTGAATCCCAAGTCAGCCAATTTTCTATCCCCAAATAGGTCAAGTAAAGTGGAATAATAAAAAGCAGTAAGCCTAATACTTTTTTTAGAATGGGTCGATAATCAATTCTTCCATATTTAATAATCATCCAATGCCAAACCAAACCCAAGGTCAAGCCTAGGCCTACTTGCATGATGGCAATGGATTCTATACTCGGCCAATATTCCAGTACCAAATAAAGCGAAGCAAATAAAGCAATCGTCCAAACCAAATTCCAGTAAAACAATAAATTGGCCCAGCCCTTAGCGACAAATAAGGTTCCTCCAGGATTAGCAAAGCTTTTTAATATTCCCACAAAAGCCAAGATAGACAGCGTCATCGATGCGGCCATCCATTTTTCGCCATACCAGTAGAACAAAAAATCTTCGGCCAATAAGGACAGAATCAAAAGCAAGGGTAAGGTAATCACCATCAGGCTACTAATCATCTGGGTATAATATTTACTCACAGATTTCGGGTCGTCCTGAATTTTGGAAAATACGGGAAAGGCAACATTGGTAATGATTGGATTGAGTTTTCGAACAGGCATCAAGACCAAATTCCAAACCAAACTATATAAGCCCAAAGCCTCTGTACCTAAAAATTTGCCAATGACAATTTTGTCCAGATTGGCACTTAAAAAATTGATGATATTATTGGCCGCGTAGAAAGAACCGAAATTGAGTAATTTGGAAACGGCAGAAAATTGATAAGAAAATTGAGGTCGGAAAAGTCGGAACCCTGCTAAGATGTTTAACAAACTAGTTGTTACATTTTGTACCAAAAAAGCAAAAATCAAAGACCAGACTCCATAGCCATTTAGGGCCAACAAGACCGCAGTGATAAATGCAAGGATTGCTGCTGCAATGGCAATTTTATTTTGTAAATCAAATAATAAATTTTTAGCAATCAATGCTGCATATAAAGTGCCCCAGCCTACTAAGATAAAATGGATAGCAGCTACTTGTAAAAACCATTTCAATGCTTCATCTTCAAAAAAAGTAGCGATAAAAGGTGCAGCCAAAAACAATAATAAAGAACAACAAAATCCCAAAAAAATATTGATCCAATAAAGCGTAGAAAGTTGTAGTCGATTAATTTCTTTGCTTTGAATCACGGCGGCACTCAAGCCAAAATCAAAAACAGGAAAAAGTAAACCTACACAAAGTGCGACCAATGCCATTTGTCCAAAATCTGTTGGGTTTAGTAAATGAGCCATCACGATATTTTGGAAAAACTGGATACCCGTAGTCAACACGGCTCCGAGAGAGGTCCATTTTATACCGCTTACTACTTTTGCTTTAAGACTCATCTTTCTTTTTTGCGACGACCATATACATCCAGGTCCATTTTTCGGTCCGATCTATTTTATTGATTAAATAAACAAAACCTTGAATCAGTAAACCCAACAGGTTTATTATTTTAAACCAACGCAAAGGCCCACGATTGAATCGATAAAGGTAGTAGACGAATAATTGACCAAAGGTGACCCAAAATCCGGAGAGGGCTTTTAACTCTATTATTTCAAAATTAGTTTTTTCAAAAAGGTATTTAATGCCGTACTTACTATATCGATAAAAATCTCTTGGTTCTTCGTGGATGTGCCAAATGAAGGGAATAAAGTAAACGGCATAAGCACCAACTTTTAGTACCCGGTTGCATTCTTGCAAAGCTTGTTCTGGTTCTTCCAAATGTTCTAAAACGGCACTGCAAAGGGCGGAATCGAAAACATTAGAATCCGTAGGAATTTCATAAGCGGTACCAAATAAATCAATATTGCCGAGATCGTGAAAAGTTTCTTCATGATCCAGACCAACGTGTCGATTTAGAAAAGGACTTAATACTTCCGCATAGGGTTTTTTCCCACAACCGATATCAATCATATCGCCTTTAAGGTATTGCTTTGCAGCAATCAGCAGGTTCTTTTGAATAATCCCCTGAACCAAAACATTATGTGCTTGACTATTGACTATCCCGAACAAATTTTTAGTATTGATTTTGTTTAATAAAAAATCGACATTCTCCGTGTTGGTGATCTGCGTAATACAAAAAAGGGCGAATTTTTCTTTCTTCAAAAAAATCTTCCACTGCCTTTTTACAACCTTTATAACGGCCGTAATCATCAATGATGATAAAGCCTCCGGGGACTACTTTGTCGTATAAATAATCCAAACAAATCTTGGTTGATTTATACCAATCTGCATCTAATCGTAGTACCGCAATTTGATTGATTTGCGGAGCTTCTTTCGGTAGAGAATCTTCAAACCAGCCTTTACAAAAGCGAATCATGGATTCTTCGTATTTCAACTGATCTACTAATAAGGTTTTGCAGATAGCAATGGTGCCGTGCCCTCCCCTACTATCATAGACTCCTTTAATCGGGGTGCTTCGTCCGCTTAGGTTTTCTACTTTTTTACCCAATAAATCTTCTACATCTTTGACGGCTAAAGCGCCATCTATTTCCGGATCTGGTTCGCAAATGTCGTCAAAGGAATCAAACAAATATATTGGCCTTCTCTTGCTACCGTATTTCAAATTAGCCAGAGCCATTACCCCAACTGCTCCTCCTTTCCAAACACCACATTCTACCAAAGCACCGGGAATATTATTTTTTTCGCAGTAGGCCACCTGTTCATATAAGCTGCCTAATTTTAGAAAAGAAAGCATGGTATATTCCGCTACTTTTTGAGCAGCAAGCTCCGCTTCTTCTAATAAGTCAAGGCCATGCTTTTTTTCTGGGGCAATGCGTTTTAATTCATATCCCAAAGTGTTCAATCCCTTTTTTATGATTTTCCTGATCAAAGTTGAATGATTGTTTTTAAGCTCAATGTAATCTAGTGCCCACTTTAATTTTAGATATTGCCAAAAAGGGAGACGCGAATAAATTCAAACCTGGAATTTTATCCCACAATCGACTCCATTTGTTTTTCTTTAGTGCTTGTCTTGATTTTATATAACCATCGAGACAACGAACATAAATTATTGCTCCTTCTTTTTTGACAATCATCCCTGGCTGGTCTTCTTTTATCGCTTCCTCTGAAGATAGATTTACAAGTGCAACCTTATTTACTGGCGGCAAAAAATTCAATTCCTGCCCTGTATCCAGGTAGGCTAAAGCACTGCCTGCTCTAATTTTTGCACAAAGCTCTTCCATCGATTCTTTTCCCCAATATATTCGATGATGTATCCTTGTATTTTGTCGAAAGTAGGTAGCGTCCTTATCTTCCTGTGGGATCGCTTCTTGATTGTTTTTAAAAAAGGTCTCCATCTCATCGAGCAAGGGAAAAATATGTTTATAGACCTCACCGTATAATAAATCATAGGTGATTTGTTGGGGATTAAAAGCGATCTTTAGTCGGGCAATGATTGGTCCGGTATCAATTTGGGGCAGCATAAAATGGCTGCTAATTCCTCCAAAATCTTCTCTAGTCGCAATCGTCCAATAAACGGGATCTGCTCCGCGGCATCGTGGCAAATAAGACGGATGGAAATTCACCGCTCGGCCGTCGAAAGCATTCAATAGAGCTTTGGAAAATATTTGGGGATATGCAGCTGTAAATAAATAATAACCTTTTTCCGCGATCCCTTTTTCTTTCAGCTCCTCCATATTTCCTACTGAAATTATATTTATCTCCTTTTTACCTGCTTGCAATAATTGTTGTACCTCTCTGGTCTTTCTTTTGTATGTTTTTTTAAAACTGCGCAGACTAAACCTCTTGTTGGGAGCCAGTTTTTTCTCAAAAAAGATCCAACGGTCGCAATCCGCAATGACGATGGTATCGATTTGAAAATAAGGATGATCCAATACGTTCCGGAGCACCTCCATACCAAAGTTTGATAAATGCCCTACTCCAAAAATGACACGCATATTTATAGAGACTTTTGATAAAAATCCAAAACCAAGGTCGTAATTCTATCTTGGCTTTCTTCTTCAAGGTCGGGAAATAATGGCAATCGCAATAAGCGACCACTCTCTATACTTGTATATTTGTCTGCTCCATGAAAATAACCAAATTTATGTCCAGCCAAAGAACTATGCAAAGGCACATAATGAAAAACCGAAGATATTTCCTGTTTCTTTAAGTGATCTATCAAATCTTTTCGCTCTTCGGTATTTCGACATTTGAGGTAAAAAATATGTCCATTGTGTTTACAATCTTTCGGTACTTTGGGAAGCCCGATTTCAGTTGCTAGTCCTGCTAATTTTTGTAAATACCTTTCCCAAATTTGTTGTCGCTTTTGGGTTAGTGTTTCTAATTCCTGCAGTTGAGCAAATAAAAAAGCAGCATTCAATTCTCCTAATAAAACACTCGAACCAACATCTACCCAAGAATATTTGTCGACCATTCCCAATAAAAACTGATTCCGATTGGTTCCTTTTTCCCGGATAATCTCTGCCCGTTCAATCAAACTCTGATCATTGATCAATAAAGCACCTCCTTCTCCACAATGGATATTCTTGGTAGAATGAAAACTGAAAGTCCCAAAATGACCGATTGTTCCCAAATGTTTTCCACGGTAATAACCTCCCAGGCATTGCGCAGCATCTTCGATTACTTTTATATTGTGGCGATTGGCGATGGCCATAATCTCCTCCATTTCGCAGGCTACTCCAGCGTAGTGCATGACGACAATAGCTTTGGTTTTAGGACTAATGGCCGCTTCAATTAATCTTTCATCAATATTCATGGTATCTGCCCGGAGATCTACAAATACAGGAACCGCACCTCGTAAAACAAAGGCATTGGCTGTCGAGACAAAAGTAAAAGAAGGCATAATTACCTCATCTCCTTCTTTCAAATCAAGTAATAAGGCGGTCAATTCCAGCGCATGGGTACAACTGGGTGTCAATAATACCCGCTTAGCTTTGGTGATTTTTTGCAACTCTTCCTGGCAAGCCTTTGTATAAAAGCCTTCACCTGCAAGGTTCTTCCTCTGAATGGCATCTTCAATGCAGGCCATCTCCTTTCCGGATACATAAGGGATATTAAAAGGAATCATATCGTCTTCTCATTCTTTTTGTTCAGGTATAAAAGTTAAATCCTTCGTCTTTCATTTTCTGATCGGTAAAGCTAGACTTTATCAGTAGATATACCAAAAAAAGAAGGTGCAAGTGGAGGACTTCTCCACTTGCACCTTCTTTAATTTTATAGGGTAATATTATCGCAAAATTACCATTTTCCCAAAATTATTCTGGAAAAACTGGTTGGTATTCGTTTCGTATTTTTCAAAATCTTCGCCATTGATATTCTTAGCAACGACTCGATAGAGATAAACCCCATTGGCCAATCGCTGCCCGTACTCATCCGTTCCGTCCCAAGTGTAGTCGGTTCGATGCGTTCCTACTTTTAGTGGGCCTAGTTCCTGTTCGGTAATTTCTCGGACGATTCTTCCGGAGACCGTTAGGATTTGAATCTTAAAATGGTGAGGCGTTTCGTCTCCGGTTAGTGTATAGACAAACTGGGTCGAAGTAGAAAATGGATTAGGATAATTGAGTACGTTGGAGATGGATTTCTTGGTGATTACTTCAAAATTAATTTTATAATCCAGATCTCCAGATTGATTGCCGGTAACATCCTGAGCTTGTACGATCAATTCGTACATTCCATCCATTTTTAGTTCAGGATTAATTTCTATTATTGCTCGATTTTTATCATTTGTAGCCGGATAGAAACTTGCGGTATCGCTGGAGAAATAAAATTGTCGTTTCTCCCCCAATGGATTGGTGAGGTAGACTTTTACCAATGCCGTATCTTCCAAGCGCAGATAAGGATTTTCATCTTTGAGTGCGATAAGAATTTCTGGTTTTGCAGAAACGATATCTCCATCCATGATATGGGTTCCATCGAAGGTGACATCCAGGAGTGGGTTTCGCTTATCCTCTTTTACCAAAAATTGATAATTCGCAAAATTATTGAATCGATATAGCTCCGGTTGATCATCATCTGGATTGACCTCCATAGAAAAATTGATTGAGCCATTTAGACCACGGGTAGGAAAAGAATAAGTAGCCATTAGACTATTGTCTTTCAATAATGGAGCAAGTCTTTCTGTTTTCACCTTACTATTATTGGTATTATCGGTGATAGTATATTTCACTAAAAGGCTATCCATATTGTAGCCGCCGATGTTTTCTATTGCTGTTTCAAAAACAAAAGTTTCTCCTTCCTGGAGCGTATCATTGTATACTTGTAAAGTTTTATTGGGATTGATCGCAGATTCCGGAATACCTTGGTAGTGGACTCGCCAAAATTTGAGATTAGGCGAACTACGATTAATAATATCTTTTGATTGATATACTAGTTTTAGGTAGGGATATATGGCTGGGTCGACCGTGCTTAATGAAATTTCTTTATCGATTGAAGGTTGAATTAATAATACCTCATTATTTGCTTGATCTACACCATAAACCGATACTGAAATCGTGTCTTCTAAGGGGTCAAAACTTCCATAATCCCAAGATAGAGTTTCCCATTTAATAGCAGGGCCAATTTTTTCAGTAACAATATTTCCTTCATCACTCAGAACGGGCAGAAATACCTCAGAAACAATTGTCTCCCCTTTTGTTATGGCTATTTTTTCTGACAAGACTTCTCCTCCTTTTTTGTAAATAAAGGTGTAAGGCACCGATCCTAAGTTTTCTAAATTTCGTGACAGTGTTGCTCCTTGAGATTCCAAATATTGAAAAATATTGGTTCCAAGAACGGTCGAATCTTGCGCCCAGTCCTCCGGATAAAATTCAACGGTATTATTCTGTAAAAAGGAAAAAACAAAAACATAATTATTTTTCTGAACAACATTATCGAGAAAATTAATAAATGCTTCTCGTTCTCCCACTGTTGAGGTAGGAAAGGCAAAAACACGAGTAGTTCCATTTACTGGGTTAATGGATCCATACTCACCTCCAGGAGGATTCTGCCAACCAAGACCAGTGGTAGAATCGCCGACAAAAACAGCCATTCCTGAAGTTGTATAATCCCAAGGTCTTACCGAGTTGGCTGGCGTATCAAAGTTATAGTTAAACTCTGGGCTCCCATTAGGCTCTTTCACCTTATTCTTTATGGTATAAAAAATCCCGTTTACCCAAAACTCAAATTCCTCTCCTTTCTCTACTCCCATACCTTCAAACTGATCTTTTTTAAACTGGTAATAGTGAGACTGATTCCAACCCTTTTTTTGGCCTTCCAGGTAAATAAAAGAACTGGTATTCCAGACATAACCTACTTCTGTGTTTATGCTATCAGGACTGATTCGCCAATAATAAACGTTTCCATCTTCTAAATTAAACCCGGGTTCCCATTCAATGATTCCACCAATTTGAGTCAATTCTTCGGTTTGTAGCAATGGACTATTAAAAAGCTCAGTCGTATCAATCTGATAAATATACTTTTGTTCCCCCACCATCGTATTTCGGGTCGAAGATTTTAGAGTTACTTTGGGGCTATTCACAATTGCAAACTCTTCTGGATAAATGGTTTTCGCACTATTGTCTGTAATAAACAGAGAGATTCCTTTTACACCATTTCCATTAAACAATTCATTGTTCATCTCTGCGATAGGACTGGGCAATTCTTCAATATCTCCCTCTACATCCAGGGTGATGAAAATTCTATTTTGCCCAGAAGCAATGACTCCAAAGTTGGGTACTTTATAAGTCAGTTTATTTCCAAAACCTGGCGCTTTGATTTTTTCTAACACCAAAACAACTTCATCTCCTGTGGGTAATTGTTGTTCTATTTTAATGTAAAACGAATCCGAAACGTTTCTTCCAATATTATTGACTTCAAAGTTTATTGCGAAGCTATCCAAAAGAGAACTCACTGTAGAAGGTTCAAAAGAAACAGTACTGGCGTCCACTACATAGTCCGGCCCTGGTCTTGGATTTAAGCGCATCGCAGGATCGCCGTGGAGGGTAAATTGTTGGTGCAGTGTTTCAACCGTTCGACTTTTCTCTGCGTCAAAGGTCTCAATCGTTTTTTTCATTACATCTCCTATTCCCTCTCCGTACATTTCGTCTCCAAGTAAGCTATAATACCGTTCTGCAAATCGACTAAGAACAGAAATATATCCTTGCCCGGTAGAAGCTATAAAAGAGATCGCTCCCTTGTCTTCATAAAAGACGAAGCGTTCACTAATCCCTACCGCGGAAGAATGAATATTTCCAGAAAAACACCCCAAGGAAAACATGAGTGGGTATTTTCCATAATTGAAATAATTATCTGGGTTATCAATGTTAAAATCAAAGGTACCTACTCCGGAGTGACCGAAAAAGGTAAGTATAGATACTCCATTATTAATCAGCTCAAAAATTTCTTCTGACTCCGATATTTGTACTGGATCTGTACTCGTTTTATAAAAGGTCGTTACCTCTCCTCCGAATTTATTGTTTTCAATCTCCTCTTCCATCACTCGCAGGTGATTGGCAATGGGGGCTTGGATGGTGGGATCTCCACCACTCAAATGCAAGATGCGTTTTTGCCAAGCTCGATCAACATATGTTTGCGGGAGATTTTGATTGCTTTCCAAGGTTTGCATTTTTTCCAAAAAGACTTTAACATCGGTGGGCTTTGAAGCTGCTAATCTTCCTAAGGCAAAAATAGGCACGCTGGAATAATTATCAGAGAGCAATAAATTATCGGATCCTGGCATCCCGAAGGTAGGCACAAAGTAGGATTGATTGATGGGTAATGCTAAATCTTCATTCGTTCGAGCGAAAGGATATTCCCGACCTTTTCCGATTATGAAAAAGTATTTTGTGCTCGACCAGTTTTTCTTTATAAAGTGTGCAAAATTTCGAACTGAGAGTGGGGTGCGTTCAATGCCATAAGCAAACTGATCATACAATTGATTGATGTCTACAATCGTGGGAGTATATCCTCCTCCTATTGTACTTTGTCGATAGTCGGCATATTTCTGAACCCAATTTTCCCCATTGCTATCTTCGAAGAGTTCGGGGTGAGAAAGAATCACATAATTAGCTGCGGAGAAAGATAAATCTACAAAATCCATTGGATCTAACTCCTCCACCATTTTTACGCCTTCACTTGGACTTGCAATACATATTTTGCGAGGATTGGTCTCTGGTGGCAGTGCTAAACGAACGGTACCGGTAGCATCATCAAAAGCTGCGATTAATCGTTTGTTATTAGCAAAATCGTAAATTATTGGATCTTCATTGCCAGCATTGAAGTTGGTGATTTCAATGTATTTTTTATTGGAACTCTCTGGGATATTAAAATGAAAGCTGCTTTTATTACTAAAATCAAATAACCTGGGATAGGTAAGTGTGAGTACCGCTGGAGCATTGCGATCTTGTGCATTAATCAGCCCATGTACTCTTACTTTATTTTCATCTTTTAAATTTGCAGTATTTAATTCTCGTTCATACACCAATAAATTAAAACCGCTAACTTCTTCTTCTACGATTGGTGCATTATTCCATTTTATCTGAACCTTATGATTAATAGCAGCATTCGTTGCTAATCTTATTTTCACTTTACTTTTGGGGACTCCGGTGTACTTAGCGGAAGATGGCAACACATGATTATTAGTTCTCCTCCATTTTTCAGCAAAACCTTCAACATACTTAAAACTAGAAACAGCCACAGAGGATACATCTGATTCCTGAACCACATTAGTAGTCACACTTTTGATTTCTTCATGTAGATAATAAACCTCCGCCGTCGGAAGATTATTCAAAGCATTGCTCACTGATTCTACTCTTTGGTGCCCCGTTCCAGTACTCCAGGTTAGAAAATAGGCAGAGGTATCTGTAAATAGACTATACTCTGGATTCAGCATTTCATTATCTGGGTCAATGAAAAGGTATCGATCTAGCTCTGTTCGATTTTTTCTGCCATAAAATTCAATGAAATCTCCTGATGAAAAGGAACCATTACTGGTGGTAAAAATAGGTACCTCTACTCCCATATACATCATCCGATATTCGGATCCATTGATGGAAGAAACAGGGATACCTGCATTTTGGAGGGTTTGCTGGGAAATACGATATATTCCATCTTCTGCTACCTTTATCTTATAATAGTCTTTAGAATAGTCGATCCATTCATTTCCATATAAGGTATCTTGACCATTCCACATCTGAGCAGAAAGAAAAGAAGGGAAACAAAAAATTAAAAAAAGCAAGGGAAAAAGCTTTTTCATATAGCCGGGATTTTATGTTAAATCAAATGGAGTATAAAAGTATGTCTAAACCAAAAAAGCAATGCTCACAAAATATCAAAAACCAAACCTAATACAGGTTTAACGCATTGCCTTAACGGTCACTTGTTGGCTTTCCGACACAACTAGTATAACTATCTACTGAAAAACCAAAGGTTTAGTGCTTCTCCTCTATTGTCGAAACCCGCGAATACAGAGACTACCTTAATAATAATCCTTACGTAATCCTTATACAGGTAGTTGCCCCCTAGCCATTATAATTCATTTGCTTTTACCTCATTTCCTGCTGCAACCAGGCTTTACACTTATAATAAACCTGATGGTCTATTGATTTTTGGTATTTGTTGAGGTCAAAATCTTGATGAGAGGCTTCCAGAGCTGTTCTATATTCTCCTTCGACTTCCTCTAGAAAATGTTGGTAAATACCGCCGTGTTTCTTTTTAAAATCAATGATATTAAAATTATTAATGGCCAGAGTTCGGCGACTTAGGTCTTCAAATAAATCCCCTTCTTCTGTATTGAAAACTACCGTTTTCCGTTCATCTCTTTCCTTTTGCGGAAGTACCTTACTGCGCTCCAAAACGGTTTCTACCATTCTTGCATGTAATCCATCTTCGGTCAGGCGGCCATTCTTCCACCAGCTTACAAAAGCACCTGCTTTTTGTCCCGCCTTGGTCTTGCTTGCAAAGAAGCTCCAAAGTACTCTAACGTATAAATCTTCATATCCTCGCAATGGCGCATAATTGACCTTGGGATGGCTGAGGATTTTATCTGTAATGAATCGCTTGTTGACTCCTTTTTCCAGTAAAAACCGATAGGCTTGTTGCTGATATGGAGACAATTGACTTGGTAAGGGAATAGAAATCGGTGCTTCGGAGGGAGCTATTCGAAAATCTTCTCCTACCCTACCTTCTTCTAAACCGCTCAAAAGACGGATCATCTCCGGAGTATATTTGGGTTCATTTTCGAAAATGTAAAATTTAAGACTTAGGATTCTTTTCTTTTCTTTTTTACAAGGTCGAAACTCAAATCTAATATCGGTATATTTCTCAATTTCTTTTTGGGAAGGCACCAAAACCCAGCGTTTGAATTCATAAAATTTGGTGTACTTATTTTCAATGCCCAGATAAAATTTTAGCTTTTCTACGGTAATTTCACACTCTCCTTTGTACTGATAACGCTTCAAAACTTCATACAATCGAATAGCATTTCCATTGAGATAAACAATATTACTCAGGCTATAACGGGTAAAATGTTCCTTCAATTGGATCAAATATTCCTGCAATTTGTCAGAAATACTAAAGGTGAAATCATCGGTATTGGTGTCATGTTCTACATGTTGCAGCCACACACTTTTACCAACTATACTTCCTTTTTCATAAATAATTGGGACACTATTGAGCTTATCCATCAAAGCAAAAACTTCTTATTTATTCGCTAAACGACGCTTTCCATCGAAGTTGATGATGCGCTCTATCTCGCTATAATGCATTCGATATTCTTTGAATTCCGAGTGGTTTTGAGATATTTGAGAGATAAGATATAGGACGAAAAATTGTTCTCGACTATTCAACTTATAACTTGTCTCAATCAGTTTATTATGCTTTATGATAGCCATAGCACTTGGATTTATTCAAAAGATTCGATTGCATAAGAAAATTGTTGCTCGCGCAAACACAGAGAACTAATATAAAATCAAAAGGAATTTGACTAATAGACAGCGCAAATATAGTATAAAAGCGTAATTTATGGATAGTTTTTTTACGCTTTTAGGACTTTTTACGCTTTATTTAGGGGATTAACCATAAATCATTGATGTGTCTCTACGCTTTTGATGTAGAAGCCCTTATTTTAGGGGAAATCCGAGCAAATAACTAGAATCTATATTGTTATATTGATGTAATTCTACGTTTTTGATGTATCTCTACGTTTTCATTGATGCATCTCTACGCTTTAAAGGGGTAAATACCTCTTTTTTTGATGTATTTCTACGCTTTAATGGTCAATTTCTCTTTTTCCCTGATGTAATACTACGCTTTATGATGTATTTCTACGTTTATGATGTACCTCTACGCTGTTCTGATGCATCTCTACGTTTTACTAAATGTATTCCTACGCTATTTTGATGTATCTCTACGTAAAAAATGATGTATCTCTACGGGATAGGAATGTATTTCTACGTTTTGCCGATGTATCTCTACGCTTTTGTTCCTGTAAAGAATTGAAGATCAATGAGTTAAATAGGCCTTAAAGAATAAACTTAAGTTAAATAATAAAAACTATTAATTAAGTTATATCCCTTCTAGAAAAACTCAAGCTAAAAATCAGGGGTTTTAAAAAAAGTATTCTTCTTTTTCTAGAAGAGTATTTTCTTGATAAAAATGTAAAAGAAAAGTTGCGCTAAAAGAAAGGAAAACCTTTTGGGTTTAGCAGTTATTTAAATTAACCGTTTATTTACCCTTAGAGAGCTGTCTAAGGCGTTTAAAACCACTTTCCCCTACCCTTCTCTGTGTTTTCAAATTTAATCGCTTATATCTCATTATTTTTTAAAGTATTGTTGGTGCGGAAATCCGTAAACACAGATTTCAGTATCTCTGCATTTCCGTATTTACGGAATTCTTCCTGGCGTTTGTATTTGAGCAGGAAGACGAGGTACTGAAATGCAGATTTCCGTAAATACAGATTTCTGTATTTACGGCGAAAAGGATTATAATTTTCTATTTCTGTAAACACAGAAATCCGTGTTTCAGTATTTGCGTATTTCTGTGTAGTCTGAAATCATTGTTTCTGTAAAAGCGTAAAAAAGGTTTGCAGTGTTTCTGTGTTTCTGTATATTCGTGTTTCCGTAAGGCTGGAGTTTGCATTTGTTATTAATTTCCGTGTTTACGGAAACACAGAAATACGGAAACTTTTAGAAACACTAAATCATCCATTCAAAGCACTAACAATGATTATATCTATTACAAGTCTAAAAGGCGGAGTAGGAAAGTCAACTATTTCTCAGAACCTTGCTGTTTGTTTTGCCCATATGGGCTATCGAGTAGCTATTATCGACACAGATACGAATGCCAGTTCTATTCATTGGTCCGGCATCAGAGACGAGGAACTTCCCAAAATTACTGTCGTCGGAATAACAGAAAGCAATGCCCTCCGGAAAAACATTAAGGAAATCCAAGAAAACTATGATGTGGTGATCATTGACGGTACGCCCTCCTTGTCTAAGCTAGTGAGTACTATTTTGATTTTAGGAGATATTGTGATTGTTCCTATCCGGCCGAGTGGTCTCGATATCTGGGCTACCGAGAAGTTTATGGAGCATTTTGAGCAAGCCAAAGCATTGCGAGAAGAAATTCCAGCTTATTTTCTACTTAATGAATTTAATCCTAAAATAAAACTCAATCAGGAGATCAAGAAAGCCTTGGTGGAGTTAGAAATAAAGACCCTTGAATCGAGTCTTCGGCACCGAATTGCCTATGAAGAAGTGTGCGTAATGGGAAAAGGAGCCTATGAATACCGCGACCCTAAAGCAAAACGAGAAGTCACCCAATTAGCAAATGAAGTCTTAGAAATCCTTAAATCCTTATAACATGGCAAAGAAATCATTCAACATCAGTTCTACTCTTAGCAAAAACAAAGAACCTCAATTAGCTGCTAAAATTCCTTTGCAAAAAAAGGCCAAAGACACAAAAGATGTGGCAAACAAAGTAGCGATTATTCATAAGGAGGAAGAATCTGAGCAAAAAGCAAAGCTGAAAAAAGAAATAGTGGAAAAGCCAGTTAAAGCCAAGGCAGAACGCAAGAAAACAGCAAAACTAGTTCGACTCACGATAGATACACCGGAGAGCATGCACCGAAAACTTAAGATAAAAGCAATAGAAAAGGGAGTCAGTATGCGCGATTATATCCTACAATTACTGGAAAAAGAGCTGTACTAGAAATATACTGATTTACGGAAATCAGCACTTCCGTGAATCAGTAAATGATGACATTTAAAAGCAATGACCTATTAATCAAGTTATTAGCATAAGCAATGCGATAACTGCGGCCAATATTCAACCTATTAACACAATGACCTTATACAAATACGTTTTACTTTTTCTAATCGGTCAAATGCCTAATCTTCTCTTTGGACAAGGAACGACCCTTCCTTTTGGAAATGAAGCTTATCATATCATCGATCGTTTGGCGATTAAAACGGGAGAAAAGACTCCTTTCTTTAATTCCTTACAACCATTTAGAAGAGGAGATCTAACTTCGTTTGCCATTCATCTAGACACCTTGGCGGAAAACCTCAGCTCAAAAGATAAAGTTGATTTAAATTATATTTTCCTGGATAACAACGAATGGCTAAGTCAATCTGAATTGGCGACCACCATTGCCGGAAAACGAGAATCTTTGTATCGCAAAGTTTATGTAGATAGTACCCAAACATTTTACACGATCAAAGAAACACCGCAGGAGGCCACGATTCAAAGTAGCCGTTATGTCAAAAGAGAAAATCCTGTTTTAAAGTATTTCTACAAAACCCCGGCAAATCTATTTCAGATAGATGATAAGTATTTTCACTTGCGACTAAATCCAATTTTAGATATTAGTTATGGAAAAGATGCTAATGTAAATGACCCAATTTTATTCAATAGGAGAGGAGTGGAAGTGCGGGCAGGTATTGATGATAGAGTTTATTTCTATTCCAATATATTAGAAACGCAAGCGAGATTTCCGGAGTATGTTCGACAAAAGATCATAAGTGATAAAGCAGTACCGGGAGCAGGCTTTTACAAAAACTATAAGAGTAGCATCTTTAATGTCAGACAAGGACACGATTACTTATTATCTCAAGGATATTTAGCTTTTAATGTTAGCCCTCACATTGGTGTTCAATTTGGGCATGGACAAAATTTTATTGGAAATGGCTATCGCTCCTTATTTCTTTCGGACTTCTCGAATAATTATTTTTACCTAAAGCTAAATACCAGAGTTTGGAAATTACACTATCAAAATATCTTTGCAGAACTCAATGCAGAAAGCATCCTAGATAATCCAGGTAACACTCTTTTAGATAAGAAATACCTTGCCGCCCATTATTTGACTTATCGACCCATACCGACTTTGAGGCTTGGAATTTATGAAGCTGTTGTTTACCACAGAAGCAATCAATTTGAACTTCAATACCTCAACCCTATCATTCTTTATCGCACCGTCGAACAAGGTCTGGATAGCCCAGATAATGCTTTTATTGGTTTAGATTTTTCTTGGGATATCCTCAAAAGATTCCAAATTTATAGCCAATTGATGTTGGATGAATTTCTTTTTAGTGAACTACTGGTGGAACGCCGAGGTTGGTGGGCCAACAAATACGGGATTCAATTGGGTATCAAATATATTGACGCTCTTGGTATAGACCACTTGGATATTCAGGCAGAATTTAATACCGTTCGCCCCTATACCTATCAGCACCGAGACAGCTCCTCTAATTATTCTCATACTGCTCAACCCTTAGCTCATCCACTAGGAGCGAATTTTAAAGAATTTTTGGTGAGAGTACGCTACCCCATCCTCGATCGATTATTGTTAAAAGGAAGAATAGTTTTGGCCGAATTTGGAGAAGATAAAGATGGGGTGAATTATGGAGGGAACTTAATTAAAAGTTATAATAACCGATTCTCTGTTTATGGGAACGAGACCGGTCAGGGAGTTATGGCAAAAACACTATTGCTAGGAGTGGATTTGTCGTATCAACTCCATCATAATACCTTTATAGACCTCTCATATTTTTATCGAAATAAAGACAGTGAGGATGATAAACTAGATCGGGTAGACAATTATTTCCAAGGAGGAATAAGAATGAATATTGGGAGAAGAAATCTAGACTTCTAATAAAAAGCCTCTTTGCTTTAATAAAATGGCAAAGAGGCTTTTTAACGAAGAATAAGCTTGAAAATCGCTCATTATAATAAGTACATTAATTTGCTCACTAACTTAGTTTTTCAAGGTAATTAAAGGTAGAATAAAATCGCAAATACGTTCCACCGAATCTTCCAGCGACAATTCATTCGTACGGATTTCTAAAGCAGGATTCTCCGGAGCTTCATAAGGCGAATCAATGCCTGTAAAACCCTTGATTTCTCCTTTACGGGCCTTTTTATACAAACCCTTTACATCCCTTTGTTCACAGACCTCAAGTGGTGCATTGATGTAAATCTCTATAAAATCATCTGCGCCAATAGTCTGTCGGGCATAATCTCGGATTTCCTTCGTAGGACTGATAAAAGAATTTAGGGTGATCACGCCACTATGAAGGTATAATTTGGCCACTTCTGCAATACGTCGAATATTCTCCTGCCGATCTTCAATCGTAAATCCTAGATTATTATTGATTCCCGAACGGATATTGTCCCCATCCAAAACCTGGGCAAAAAAACCTTTATTATAGAGTGCTCTTTCTACTCCTTGGGCAATTGTACTTTTTCCAGATCCTGAAAGGCCAGTCAACCAAAGCACTTTACTTTTCTGATTCAATCGCGTTTCTCGGTCTTGCCGCTGCAAAAGCCGATCAAATATGGGATGTATGTTTTTATCCAAAATTATAAGTTTTAGTGAATATTGCCTTCTCTCATTTTAGGGAATGAAAATAAAACAATTAAAAATAGACGATTCTCCTAAGTAGTTTACGGTAATGTAATGTTCAATTTCGTGTCCTAGCACTTACTCAATTCTTTTGCCTCCTAAATCCATTAAAAATACGGCGAATGGTACCCATTGGAGCCAATTGCCAAGCACGCTCGTGCAAATAATAGAGTAAAAACTTGACAAAAAATTCAATAAACCCCATTTCCAGAGCCAAAGAAATATCTCCAGTAGTAAAATAAGCAATAGCAATGAGAGTAGACGTTGCTACAATTCGCCAGCTAAAAGCTTTAAGAAAACTCCTAAGCCTTGATTCTTTCATATTTTCTATCTAAAAGTTAAAAATAATAGCATACACTGAGACTAATCACTATCGAAGTTCGTCACATGTTACAAAACGAACGCAAAAGTCTAAATTAATACTCATTTATCAAAGTAGGAACATTCAAATCATTTAAACGTTTGATAAAGAACGTAGGGAATTCCCATAAGTTTAGTAGGTTTAAGTATTTATTTAAATAGACATTATTGCTTTTTCGTCTGTTTGTAGCAGACTATTTTTTAATTTTGCATTTTATTTGGTTAAATAATTTTTTACATGAAAGATATCAGGAATATATTAAAGGATCGGATTTTAGTTTTAGATGGAGCAATGGGTACAATGATCCAGGAATATAACC